>CADAKR010000359.1:1096-2053 GCA_902788545.1 uncultured Coriobacteriaceae bacterium | reverse complement strand
ATGGGGGCAAAGTTCCAGATCACCTTCACGCCGGCGTCGGCCAGCTGCTTGGTGTAGCGGCTCTCCTTCATGTCCGAGCCAGTCACCTGCATGCCCTGGTCGTGTGCCACGCGCGCGATGCCGCTCATGCCCACGCCGCCGATGCCGATGAAGTGCACTGACTGGATGATGTTGTCTTCCATATCCTGTCCCTCTCCGTTTCGTTGCACCGATTATAGAGTGAGAACGTGCCCGTGCGGCCAATAGGCACAGATTATGCGGATTGGACGTTTGCCTCAGAGGCGGACGTCAACCTCTGAGGCAAACGTCCAATCGGACACGCGGCTCGAAGCGAAACGTCCGGGACAAACCCAACCCGTGGCGTTTACATGCATGTACGTTGCAATCGGTTGCGCATCGTGTACAATTTCAAGTTGGTTCTATATAGCTAGTAACAAAATGTAGTTGAAACGGCCAACGAACAGGGGAGTAGAAATGCCTATCAATCTCGCATCCGAGCATCTGGCGGTTATCAAGGTCGTCGGCGTGGGCGGCGGCGGCACCAACGCCGTTAACCGCATGGTCGAAGCTGGCGTGCAAGGCGTCGAGTTCATCGCCGTGAACACCGATCGCCAGGCGCTGCTCATGTCGGATGCCGACAAGACCATCCACATCGGCGAGGACCTCACCCGTGGTCTGGGCGCCGGCGCGAACCCCGAGGTGGGCGCGCAGGCTGCCGAGGAAAGCCGCGACGAGATCCGCCAGGCGCTGGCCGAAGCCGACATGGTGTTCGTCACTGCCGGTGAAGGCGGCGGCACGGGCACGGGCGCCGCTCCCGTTATCGCGCAGATCGCCCGCGAGGAAATCGGCGCGCTGACGGTGGGCATCGTCACCAAGCCGTTCTCGTTCGAAGGCCGCATGCGCCGCAACCAGGCCGATCAGGGCGTCGAGCTGCTGTCCCAGAAGGTCGACACGCTC
>CADAKR010000359.1:0-1069 GCA_902788545.1 uncultured Coriobacteriaceae bacterium | reverse complement strand
TCGCCGACGACACGCTGCGCCAGGGCATCCAAGGCGTCACCGACCTCATCACCATCCCGGGCCTGATCAACCTCGACTTCGCGGACATCCGCACGGTCATGAAGGATGCGGGCACGGCCATGATGGGCATCGGCGTGGCCACGGGCGAAAACCGCGCGCTCGACGCCGCACAGCAGGCCATCAACTCCAATCTGCTCGAAACCACCATCGCCGGCGCTTCCCGCGTGCTGTTCTCCATCGCGGGCGGGCCCGACCTCACGCTGGCCGAAGTCGACGCCGCGGCCCGCACGGTCGAGGCGTGCGCCGACGAGAACGCCAACATCATCTACGGCCAGATCGTCGACGAGTCGATGGGCGATGCCGTGCGCATCACCGTCATCGCCACGGGCTTCAAGGCCGACGTCTTCGAGAGCCGCCGCGATTACTCGCGCAAGGACCTGTTCGCCAACACCGCGCAGGAATCCGCCGCAGCTGCCTCGAACGGCATCGCGCAGGCTCAGGCCCAGCCGGTCGCCGCGCCGCAGGCTGCGGTGCCGCGCACGACCATCCCGGCCGGCGCGCGCCTGTCCGACGAGGATTACATCCCCGATTTCCTGAAAAGGCGCTAGGATTTGAACGGCTCGCTTCCGCAACCGACTTTGAATGCGCTCCCATTGGGGGCGCATTCTCTTTATGCGCTCACCGACGAGGCGCTGTTTGCGGCGTGCGGCGTGCGCGTGGCGTTCACGGGGCGCGAAGGCGGCGTCAGCACGGGGCCGTACGCGTCGTTGAACACCGCCGCCCATGTGCAAGACGACCTGGCGTGCGTGACGCGCAACCGTGAAATCGTGGCGAAGGCGTTGGGGGCTGTAGAGGCGCTGTGGGTCATACCGAACCAGGTGCATGGCACCAATGTTGTGCAAATCGATGAAATTGCCGATGCGCCGGCGGCGAAGAAGGAAGCACGCGAAGGCGCCGATGCTGTGCTGGTGCGCGCTTCGGGTGTGGGAGCGCTGCTGAATTTCGTGGATTGCCTGCCGTTCGTGATCGTGGCGTCCGATGGCTCGTTCGTCGTCGGGCATGCCGGCTG
>CADAKR010000358.1 GCA_902788545.1 uncultured Coriobacteriaceae bacterium | reverse complement strand
CCACCGGAATGGAGACGGCCTCCTTCACACGGCCGATCACGCCCCAGTCGGCGCTCCCGCGGTACATTTGCTCGGCGAATCGGCCATGCACGGTAACGGCTGCGGCACCAGCCTGCTCCATGCGCTTCGCGAACTCGGGCGCGGTTTCATCGCCTGCAGCCCATCCACGCCTGAACTTGCACGTGACCGGATGCTCGACGGCGCGCGAGGTGGCTGCGACGATGGAGGCAGCCAGCTCAGGGTCTTTCATGAGGGCGGACCCATCCCCCTTGCCCGCGATCTTGCGCACGGGGCATCCCATGTTGATGTCGATGAACGAAAGCGCGTCGGCAAGCGTCTCCTCGATCCAAGCGGCTTGCGCGGCAATCGTCTCGGGCTCGTGACCGAACACCTGCACGGCTACCTGGTCCTCTCCGTCGGCCAGGTCGAGCAAATGGCGCGTCTTCTCGTTCGCATACGAAAGACCCTTTGCCGACACCATCTCGGTGAACGTCATGTCAGCACCCTGCTCGCGGCACAGGGTGCGCATGGCGATGTCGGTCACGCCCGCCATAGGCGCCAGCAGCACGCGGTATTTCCCGAAGAGCCCTTCCATGGTGAGACATGATATGAGAACGAACCCCTCCACCGCAATTGCCCGTACATCAAGGCCATATTTCAACGGCAAATCGTACATCAAGGCCGTTTTCCAGCAGTTCCGAACTTTCATGTTAGAAATACGGCCTTATGTACGACCTGCTGCTGGAAAACGGCGAACATGTACGGCGTTTTCCAGCAAATCGGGTCCCGTACTCGTACATCAAGCCGTATTCCCAACGCGAGAATTTCGCTTTGCTAGAAAGTAGCCTTGATGTACGAGTATGCCCTTGCGATTGCTGGAAAGCGGGCTTGATGTACGAGCGCGGTCCTGTGGATTGCCGGTAGTGACTCTGATGTGCGAGCGAGAACATGAAAAGCCCCGCCGAGGCGGGGCCTTTCCCTTGATATGCGGATGGACCCGAAGTCCTTCCACGTGCTTATTCAGCAGCCTCCTCGGCAGGAGCTTCCTCGGCAGCCTCTTCGGCTTCAGCCTCGGCAGCAGCGGCCTCAGCCTCGGCCTTGGCAGCCTCAGCGGCTTCCTTGGCCTTGCGGTCGGCAGCCTTCTTCTCTTCCTTCAGCTGCTTTTCGCGGCGCTTGGCCTTCTCCTCGTTGGCCTTGGCCATCTCGGCGGCGCGCTCTTCTTTGCGGGCGGCCTTCTTCGAGCCGGTCTTGGCAGCATGATGCCGCTCTTGCGGTTAGCAGCCTGGTTCTTGTGGATGACGCCCTTCGAAACGGCCTTGTCCATGAGGCGGCACGCGGCCATGGCGGCTGCGAAGGCCTCGGCGCCGTTCTCGGCGGCCACGGCGTCTTTGACGCGACGGGTTGCGGTCTTGAGCTCGGACTTAACCGCACGATTGCGCATGCGAGATTTCTCGTTGGTGATGTTGCGCTTCTTCTGAGACTTGATGTTTGCCACTCTTAATTCCTCCGTTGTTTAAATCTTGTTTCCAGACGAAACCCGTAAATCTTAGCATAGAATATCCAAATCAAAACGAAGTATTCTGAAAGAGGGTCCATTTGCCGCCGGCTTCTTCACATATCGAACAACACGACCCCTCTCATATCAGGAATTTTTCCATCATCGCACACATCGACCATGGGAAATCGACCCTGTCGGACCGCATCCTCGAGCAGACGGGAACGGTTGCTGCGCGCGACATGCAAGAGCAGCTCCTCGACACGATGGACATCGAGCGCGAGCGCGGCATCACCATCAAAAGCCAGGCCGTGCGCGTGAACTACACGGCCGACGACGGCGAGGCCTACGAGTTCAACCTCATCGACACGCCGGGCCACGTCGATTTCACGTACGAGGTCAGCCGTAGCTTGGCAGCTTGCGAAGGCGCGGTGCTCGTCGTTGACGCCACGCAGGGCGTCGAGGCGCAGACCGTCGCCAACGCCATGATGGCCATGAACGCGAACCTCGAGATCATCCCGCTCATCAACAAGATCGACCTGCCGGCGTCCGATCCGGCCCGTGCGCGCGAGCAGATCGAGGACGGCTTGGCCATACCGGCCGACGACGCCATCGAATGCTCGGCTAAAACGGGCGTGGGCGTGCACGACCTGCTCGAATCGATCGTCTACAACATCCCGGCGCCGCAAGGCGAAGCCGACGCGCCGTTGCGCGCGCTCATCTTCGATTCGTATTTCGACCCGTATCGCGGCGTTGTGGCGCTTATTCGCGTCGTTGACGGCTCGGTGCGCAAGGGAGACACCATCTCGATGATGGCTGTCGGCAGCGAAGCCCTCGTGGAGGAGGTCGGCGCCCGCAAGCCGGCCGAGACGGCCCTGCCCGACCTTTCGGTAGGCGACGTCGGCTACCTCGTCACCGGCCTGAAAGACGTCGCCCTGGTGAAGGTTGGCGACACCATAACGCTGAAGAGCCACCCGGCCACCGAACCGCTCC
>CADAKR010000357.1 GCA_902788545.1 uncultured Coriobacteriaceae bacterium | reverse complement strand
CGTGGTGCTGCGGCAAGAGCCAAAAGGGGAGTATCCCCATTTGGTTCTTTTGGCGGACGCGATGGAGTGGGCTGCTGAATGTGGCGGCAGCGTATGGCCTTGTTGTCGTGTTTTTGTCGGTTTCTGCTTGCATTTCCAGGGCTATTTGTCGGCGAAGTTGATTGGCGTCGGGGTCTGCTGTGGGCATAAAGTGCGAGGTCGCTCGCGGATAATGCCGAATCACGCGAATGACGTGAGGAGGCGAAGGCGCGATGAAGCAAAAGCAGATGACGGCGATCGCCATCGGGTGTGGTGCGGTGTGTGCGCTGTGCGTGGGTGCGTTCATGGCCAGCGTGCAGGGACAGGCCGATGCTGCTCGCGCCGAAGCGCTGGCTCGGTATGGTGGCGAGCAGGTCGAGGTGTGTGTGGCAACGCGCGATATTGCTGCCGGCGAACGCGTCGACCTCTCCTCCGTGGAAACCAAGCTCTGGGTTGCCGATCTGCTGCCCGAAGACGCGTTGCGATCGACAGGCGATGCCGTCGGGCGCATCGCGACGTCTTCCATCTTGAAAGGCGAGGTGGTCTCGCCCAAGCGTTTTGAAAGCGCACGGGACGCCCTCGACGTGCCCGCTGGCAAAGAGGCCGTTAGCGTTCCTGCTAAAGCGGTCCAGGCTGTTGGCGGCGCCGTGCGCCCGGGCATGAGCGTTGACGTGTACGCAGCGGGCGACTCGTCGACGGCGCTCATTGCCAACGAAGTGCTGGTGCTGGCAACGTCTGTCGGCGATTCGGGTGGCCTGGTCTCGTCCGACTCCGGGTGGATTACGCTTGCCGTCGATCCTGCGAAAGTACAGGAGGTCATTGCCGCATCGAACAAGATGAGCCTGCATTTTGTCATTCCCGGTGAGCAAGTTGAAAGCGTGCCAGAGGCGCCTGCTGACGTGTCGGATGCAAGCGCGTCGGCGCAAGGGCCTTCGAGCGATGGGGCGCAGGCACGCTCAGAATCCGACGAAGCCCCTTCAAGTGCCTCTCCGGCAAGCTCGGCGTCTGGCGCGCCTGCTTCTGATGAAGACGGTGAGCAGCGATGAGCGCGCGCGTGGCCCTTTGCGCCGACGAGGCGACTTGCCGAAATCCCGAAATCATAGGGCGCGCGGGTGGGAATCGCGCAAGCCGACGCGATAGAAGAGGCGTGGGTCGTCTCGAGCGACGACGTTGAGCCCATCAACTTGGCGGCTACCCTCAAAGCCGATCGGCCCGATTTGCGTGTTCGGCTCGTGGCATTCGAGGGATGCGGTTCGCTCTATAGCCGCGCCCACACGGCGCTCATCGACGAGGTTGTCGATTGCACGCTGTTCGTGCAGCGCTATGTCGCCATGAAGCGCGCCTATGCCGAGCAGGTAGACGCAGGCGCCCTGGCCTCCGCTCTGCCACGCGAGGAAACCTCACCAGACGCGTTCGTTCCCGTTGTCGCCACTTCTGAAAACCAGCCCTCGGCTCAACCGGCTGTCGCGCTTTTGACGGCAGCCAAAGCCAGCCGCGCATTCCTCATGCCCGTTGTGAGCGGCAGCGGGGGTGCCGGCAAGAGCAGCGTGTCGGTTGTCGGGGCGCACATCGCCCGTTCGCTGGGATACCGCACGCTGCTGCTCGATTACGATTTGCAGTTCGGGGATGCCGCCCACATGGCAGGCGTCGAGAACGCGCTGTCCATCGACGAGGCACTTGCCCATCCTGATCGGTTCGAGCGTGAATTGCGGCGCGACCCGGGTTTGGCCGTGTTGGCCGCGCCGGCACGGCTCGAAACCGCCGAGGAAGTGGTCCATGCAATGCCCCAGTTCCTCGACGACGTGTCGAGCGCTTTCGACGTTATTGTTGCCAACACGGGCGCGGCCTGGGCCGAGCAGCACGCCGCGCTATTGGAACGATGCTCGGCAGCGTTGTTCCTCATCGACCAGCGCGCTTCGTCGGTGCGCGCATGCCGGCATGCGCTCGAGCTGTGCGCGCGGTGCGGCATTGCGTCGGGCCCGTTCCAGTTCGCCGTGAACCGCTGCGCGAAAGGCGCTCCCCTCACCTCGGTCGACGTCTCGTGCGCCTTGCAGGGTGCGCCCGTGTACGAAATCAAGGACGGCGGTCGCGATGTCGAGGACTACCTGGGTGGTGGCGCGGCTGCGGAACTGCTCGAGTCGCGCAACGATTTCTGCACGAGCTTGGAACATGTGATGAGGAGTCTGCTGCCTGGTGCTACCCAGATGATAGAGATGCCGGAAGATTCTGCCGCGGGTCGCCGCGCGTCGAGGAGGCGCGGGCGCCATGTGGGCCGCAAGAAGGGCTGGGGCGCATCATGACCCTTTCCGAACGCGTTCGCATGGCGGGAAACGCCGCAACTGATACCGCCGCAACCGATGGCGATCTGCTCGGGCTCGTCAAGCAAGAACTCCGTGCATTCGTGTCGGTCGACGAGTTGGCGCGCTATGCGCAGGATAACCCCGAGCGCGCCCGCAACGAGGTGCGCAGCGCGTGCCGCCGCATCTTCGAGGGCGAGGCGTGGGGACATGTTGATGCGCCGACGCAAGCGCGGCTCGTCGCGCAACTCATCGATGCCATATTCGGTTTCGGCGTGCTGGAGGATCTCATTGCCGACGAAACCATCACCGAAGTCATCGTGAACGGGCCCGACGAGGTCCTGTTC
>CADAKR010000356.1 GCA_902788545.1 uncultured Coriobacteriaceae bacterium | reverse complement strand
ATGCCCACGAGGATGCCGCTGGTCACGGTGTAGCCGTTCAGCGCCACGATGAGCTCGGAAAGCGATGCGCGGTCGGTGCAGGCGATGCCCTTGTGGCGCTTCTCGTCGGCGAGCGCCTCCTCGGCCAGATAGACTGGCGCGTTCTCTTCCTGCTCGAAGTAGATGTAGGGGTAATCCTCCAGCTGTTCGAGCGTCAGCTTTTCGGCATTGATGAGCGGATGGCTTGCCGGCAGGGCAACGCGCGGGGCCGACTGGATGAGCTCGACGAACTCCAGCCCCGTGGCGGCGAAGGCGGCTTCCAGATCCTCGGCTGTGCGCGTCGTCTCGACGAGGACGCCGAGCTCTGATGCGCCCGTCGACACGTCTTCGATGACGCCGTGCGTCGTGCGATCGCGGAATGCGTACTCGTATTCGTCGCCGCCGTTGCTCAGCACGATGCTGGCGAATGTCTGCACGTTGAATAGGTAGTGCTGACCCGATACTGCGAATTGCGCGTGCTCTTCGGCTTCGTGCAGGACTTCCTTGGCCTCGGCGGTCGAGGTGCGCTCGTCGATGAAGCGCTTCACCTTGTGTTCGCCCGAAGCGCCGAGCTTGTCGGTGTCGAACACGATGACGCGGGCGGGACGCACGCCGGTGTGGGTCTTCAGGGCGTTCTCGACGCGCTTGGCGATGGCGTCGAACGGCTCGTCGCTGCCAAGAGCGCGCTCGACCGACACCTCGTACTTGGTGGTGTGGTTCTCGTCGTAGGCGCGGATGCGGTACTCACCGGTCAGGCCCTTGTCCTTGCGCACGACGTGCTCGATGTCGCTCGGGAACACGTTGACGGCGCTGACAATGAACATCTCGTCCTTGCGGCCCGAGATGTAGATGCGCGCATGGGTGCGGCCGCATGCGCACTTCTCGCGGTTGACCCAGCCGATGTCGCCGGTGGCGAAGCGGATCATCGGGCGACTGCGCTTTGTCAGCGTGGTGTACACGAGCTCGCCCTTCTCGCCGTCAGGCAGCACCTCGTGCGTGACCGGGTCGACCACTTCCACGATGATCTGGTCCTCGATGATGTGCAGGCCGTCTTTGTGCTCGCACATGCCGGCGCAGGCGCCGTAGATGTCGGACAGGCCGAAGAAGTCGTAGACGCTGGCTCCCCAGATGTCCTCGATGGCCTTGCGGGTGGTCTCGATGGAGCCGCCCGGTTCGCCCGAGATGATGATGGTGCGCAGGGAGGCGAAGTCGACCTTGGGATCGTAGCCCTTCTCGATGGCCTTCTGACCGAGCAGCCACGCGTAAGAAGGCGACGACCAGAAGTGCGTGGGCTGGTAGTGCTTCATGGCCCACAGCAGGCGATCGGAGGGAACGGCGCCAACCCAGATGCCGAGCGCGCCGAGCTGCTGGGCGCCGACGACGCACGGGCCGCCGACGTACAGCGCGAAGTTCATGCCGTGCAGGTAGCGATCGTTCGGGCGCATGCCGGTCTGCCAGAACAGGCGGCTTTCCGCGTCCATGAACTCGTCGAAATCGTGCTGCGAGAACGGCGACATCGTGGGCACGCCCGTGCTGCCCGAGCTGGTGGCCATGTAGACGACGTCGTCTTCGGGCACGCAGCACAGCTCGCCGAAGAAGCTGCCGACGCCCTGGCAATCGCGCTCGGTCTGCTTGTTGATGAACGGGAACTTCTCCAAGTCCTTCAGGGACGTGATATGCGGGTCGATGCCGGCCGCGTCCCACGTGCGCTTGTAGTAGGGACTGTTCTCGTAGGACCAGATGAGCTCGTCTTTCAGGCGCTCGAGCTGCAGTTCCTCGAGCTGTTCACGCGGCCAGGTCTCGACTTCGTCGTAGTATTTCTGGTCGTAGGGTACGTTTTTCTTCGCCATAGCGCCTCCTTAGTTTTTCAGCTCGTCCATGAAACCACTCGCGGGCGCATGACACAAGTGACCAGGCGATTCGATGTTTGGGCACCTGGCTATCGATTTTGCAGATATTGCGGTATAGTTCAAAAGGCGAGCAAATTAACCTGTGTTTCGGATAGGATTAACCGCATGACACTTCAGCAACTCAGAT
>CADAKR010000355.1 GCA_902788545.1 uncultured Coriobacteriaceae bacterium | reverse complement strand
CGGCGGACTGCCCGAATAACGTCACGTTTCCGGGGTCGCCGCCGAACGCGGAGATGTTGCGGTTGATCCAAAGCAGCGCCTCGAGGATGTCGAGCAGCCCGTTGTTGGAGGGTTTGCCGTCCTGGTCGCGCACGAAGCCGAGCACGCCCAAACGGTAGTTCACGCCCACGACGATGACGTCGTTCTCGCGTGCGAGCGGCGAGCGGTCGTAGCTCGGTCCGTCACATCCTCCGTTGCGATATGCCCCGCCGTGAATCCACACCATTACGGGCAGGTTGCTTTCGGGCGTGGTTTCCGCTGGCATCGTTATAGAGAGGTACTGGCAACTCTCCTCGTGTGGGAAGGTCTCGTACGCTGTTCCAGCCAGAGCAAATTCGATCTTCGATGGCAGCTGGACGGCGAACGGCGCAGGGCTCGTGCATGCGTGGACGCCTGTGTCGTATACGTAAGGGATAGGTGGCTCCCAGCGTTTAGACGTCGCGTACCTGATGCCGGTTACGTGAGCGCACCCGTCCTTTTCGAATCCGGAAAACGAGCCGGCATTGCATGTCCATATCGTCATGGTGTTGTACCTTTCCGTACCGTCGTTTACCGACGTCGCAGTCTGGTGAATAGGGCGAACGCGCGATGTTGAACAACTCATGCTAGTATCGCGCAGTTTTACGCTCATTCAAAGAAAACTGCACGCCTGAATCGCTTTATCATCCTGCGACGGTGTGCATCCCGATTCTGCGGCATGCGATGTCTTTAATGACCTGGCGCACAACGAGCGGTCACCTTCCCTTGANNNNCCCGAAATCGTCGATGGGCACGCTCATCTGGCCTGGCGAATTGTCCCGCCTCAGCTGACCATGCCATCAGGGCGGTGGGGGCATGCTTCTACGGCATCGGCCCGCATCTGTAAAAGATGATTGCTCTTGGGTAGCGCGGGCACGTTATTCGGATAAGCCATACGTAGAAAGCGGCGCGGGCGGTCATGAGCCCGCGCTGCTATCTGCTGTCTATCGTCTCTGCAGCTTGCGTCCGAGCGGCTCTTCTCATAGAAAATGAAATTGACGTTCAATTTCAATATGGAGTAGGGGCGGTTACGGCACAGAGAGGAACATACAGGACGAAGCAGCGCAATGCGATTGCGTCATACCTGGCGCAGAGTACCGAGCGATACCTGAGTGTCGACGAGGTGTGGACCGGGGTATCGGCGGGGTCCGAGGGTGCTGGCCGTTCAACCGTGTACCGTACTCTCGAGGCGATGTCTGCAGATGGAACCGCCCTTAAGGCGATGTCGCCGAATGGCGAGGCGCGCTACCGCATGGCAGTCGACGGAGCCTTCGCACAGCTCGTGTGCTTGGATTGCGGACGGGCGCTATCGCTGGATTGCACCATGGTGGCCGACTTCGCTTCGCACGTGCTCGACCGTCATGGATTCAAAATTGACGCAACGCGCACCGTGCTCTATGGGCTTTGCAAGGAATGTCGAGACATCCATCTTGCAAATGCGAGCTTGGAGGAAGCCTAGCAACGGTTTCGCCGAATCTGCTCGTAAAGTATCGTTTTCCGAGCCGCGCGTTCTTATCCGTCCTGCATATTCGCGTAGGCTTTGCGCAGCGCGGCAGGCATGCAGTCGAACATGCACGAGGCGAGTTGCTCCGGCGTCGCGGTGATCGAACCTTTCAGCCAATCCACGAGGCAGCTTACGTTCCCGTACGCGAAATGGCGGGCCCCGAACGCATGCTCGTGCGAGAGGGCGGGAACGCCCAGATGCCGCTTGAGCACTCGCTCGTTGGCCTCGATGCTGAACTGCAGGAGGTAGCGAAAGATCGAGTTCTGCGAGTCCTCCTCGAAAGCGCGGCGGTAGAAGGCGCGCCGTGCCCAAAGCTCCCTGTGCGCTGCCGCGTAGAGCGCTTCGGAATAGGGAGGGCGCCCGTCAGCTGCGGATTCGTAGTCACGCTCGAACATCCACGCTACCAGGTCGTACTTGTCCTTGAAGTGGTAATAGAACACGCGTCGCTCCACGTCGCAGCGTGCGCAGAGGTCGGCCACGCGCACCTTGGAAAGCGGCGTGCGCTTCATCGTGTCTTCCAACGCATCGGCGAACATGCCCTTGGTGTCGCGCGTCGTGCGCATTCTCTTCCTCCTCGTTTCGATTGCCTGATTCTATACCGTACATATTAGCAATATGTACGGATAATCTCGATGAGATCGGTCTTATCCTGTAATCGAAAAAGAGAGAAAGGAATTCGCCATGCACTTCACCGAACCGGTATACCGCAATCCCTACTGGCCCACATGGCCGCTGTTGGAAGTCACAAGGGGCTGCACGCACAACAAATGCAAGTTCTGCACGATGTACAAAGGCGTGAAGTTCGGTCTCGCG
>CADAKR010000354.1 GCA_902788545.1 uncultured Coriobacteriaceae bacterium | reverse complement strand
CCTTCCGACTCGATGTTGAAGGAATTCGGCACCGACCTGACCAAGAAGGCGCGTGAGGGCAAGCTCGACCCGGTCATCGGCCGTGCGGGCGAAATCGAGCGCATCATGCAGATTCTTTCGCGCCGCCAGAAGAACAACCCCATGCTCATCGGCGAGCCCGGCGTGGGCAAGACCGCCGTGGTCGAGGGCTTGGCGCAGCTCATCGTTTCCAACCAGGTGCCCGACATCCTGCATGGCAAGCGCATCGTCACGCTCGACGTCTCCGCGCTCGTCGCAGGCTCGAAGTACCGCGGCGAATTCGAGGAGCGCCTGAAGAAGTGCATCAAGGAGGTCATGGACGCAGGCGACATCATCCTGTTCATCGACGAGATCCACACCATCATCGGCGCAGGGTCGGCCGAAGGCTCCATCGACGCGGCCGCCATCCTCAAACCGCCGCTGTCGCGTGGTGAAATCCAGGTCATCGGCGCCACGACGATCGAGGAGTTCCGCAAGCACCTCGAGAAAGACAGCGCGCTCGAGCGCCGTTTCCAGCCCCTCACTATCGGCGAGCCCAACGAGGAGCAAGCCGTGCGCATCATGGAGGGCCTGCGCGACCGTTACGAGGAACACCACCATGTGCGCTTCACCGACGAGGCGCTTCAGGCGGCCGTTCAGCTTTCCAACCGCTACATCCAGGACCGCTTCCTGCCCGACAAGGCCGTCGACGTGCTCGATGAGGCCGGCGCGCGCATGCGCATCCGCAACATGACGCTGCCGCCTTCCGTCCACGAGATCGATGACGATCTGCGCCGGGTGCGCGGTGAAAAGGAAGAGGCCATAGCCAGCCAGGATTTCGAGCGCGCCGCCAAGCTCCGCGACGAGGAGAACACCTTGAAGGAGCGCCGCGAGGCCGCCGTGAAGGAATGGGAAGAGGAGTCGGCCAAGACCGTGCAGGAGATCACGCTGCAGGATATCGCCGATGTCGTCTCCATGAGCACCGGCGTGCCCGTGAGCAACCTCACCGAGGCCGAAACCGAGAAGCTGCTGCGCATGGAAAGCGTGCTGCACGAGCGCATCGTGGGGCAGGACGAGGCCGTCACGGCGCTGTCGAAGGCCATCCGCCGCTCGCGTTCGGGCCTGAAGGACCCGAAGCGCCCCGCCGGCTCGTTCATCTTCCTGGGCCCGTCGGGCGTGGGCAAGACCGAGCTGTCCAAGGCGCTGGCCGAGTTCCTGTTCAACTCGGAAGACGCGCTCATCAGCTTCGACATGTCCGAGTACATGGAAAAGCACACCGTGTCGCGCCTGGTCGGTTCGCCTCCGGGCTACGTCGGCTTCGACGAGGGCGGCCAGCTCACCAAGGCCGTGCGTCAGCGCCCGTACTCGGTCGTGCTGTTCGACGAAATCGAGAAGGCGCATCCCGACGTCTTCAACATCCTGCTGCAGATCCTGGAAGAAGGCCGTTTGACCGACGGCCAGGGCCGCACGGTCGACTTCCGCAACACGGTCATCATCATGACGTCGAACGTCGGCGCGCGCGACATCGCGCAGATCGCGCAGACGCAGACGCTGGGCTTCTCGTCGGATCCGGGCAAGGGCCTTTCCGACAAGGAGATCCAAAGCCGCGTCATGGCCGAGCTGAAGAAGCTGTTCCGCCCCGAGTTCCTCAACCGCATCGACGAGATCATCGTCTTCAAGAGCCTGACCGAAGAGCAGATCGTCCAGATCGTGCGCCTGATGGCGGCCGATCTGCGCGAGCGCATGATCGAGCAGAACATGTCCATCAACCTGACCGACGAGGCATGCAAGCTCATCGCGAAGGAGGGCACCGACGTCGCGTTCGGCGCGCGTCCGTTGCGCCGCGCCATCCAGCGCCTGCTGGAAGATCCGCTTTCCGAGGAGATCCTGGAAGGGAAGTGGACAAGCGGCATGATCGTCGACGTCGATGCCGTCGACGGCAAGCTCGTGTTCAGCCAGGGCTCGGGCGATATCCCCGAGCCGCGCAAGCGCGACACCATCGCCCAGGAAGCCGAACTGCTCCTGCGCGACTACGACTTGGGCCATGCCAGCAGCGGTCCGGTCCCCGCCGTCAGCGGAGGCGCCGCCGACTAACCCGTGCGAACACGTACTTCAAGACTGGACGCTCGCCTCAGAGGCGGGCGTCCAGTTTTTTTCGCCGATGGCACATCGGGCGTCCAGCTTCGCGCGGGATGCCTAATTCTGAGTGATGTAATAAGATATAATGCCCTCCAATCGACGAAACGGGGATAGCATGGCGATATTGGCTCAGGCGATGGTGGCAGCGGGCTTTCTGCTGCAGGTTTACAACTTCATCAGGGCGTTTTTGTTCCTGCGCTCGCTGGACGACGACGTGCTGGTTGGCGGCCGCGGCAAGACGATGGGCGCCGTCGTGTGCGTCTTCATCGCCTTGTTCGCCATTGTGTACGCCATCATCTTCTTCCAGAACTTCGGCGAG
>CADAKR010000353.1 GCA_902788545.1 uncultured Coriobacteriaceae bacterium | reverse complement strand
TCGGCCATGGCCGAGAACAGGATCGCGCGGTGCGAAATCGACTTGTCGCCCGGCACGTTGATCGAGCCGTCGAGCGGCCCTTCCAGGGGGTTGATTACGCGGGGTTCGCCTTCGTTAGACATGGATATGCTCCTTCGGGTTCAACGGTGCGAACGAAACGGCATAGCCGGCGCCGATGAGCTTGGCGGACAGCTGGCCGATATCTCCCTCGTCGGTGAGGATCATGGAAAGGTACGCACGGTCCTCGGTGACGTGGTCGATTTCGATGGATTGGATGTTGCAGCCGACTTCGCTGGCGATCGTCGTGGCCTCGGCCACGGCGCCAGGGTGGTTCGAGATGGGAATGCGCACTTCCAGCAGGCGCTCGGACGAGGGCACCCAGGCAGCCGGCAGAGAGCGGCGCACATCGGCGGCTTCCTTGAGCATGTTCGTGAGCGTTTCGCGGTCGCCCGACTCGAGCGCATCGGCGAACGAGCCCAAGATGTCGCGCATCTCGGATAGCCCCGCCTTCACCTGCTCGGCGTTGTCGAACGCGATGCCGCACCACAAGCTGGGAGAACCCGCCGCGATGCGCGTCGTGTCCTTGAAACCGCCGGCAGCCAGGCGCATGACCGTCTGCTGCTCGTCGGCGGCACGCGCCGCCAGCGTGACGAGCGACGACGCCACGAAATGCGGCACATGCGAAACGGCGGCCACAGCACGGTCGTGGCTCTCGGGCGCGATGACGATGAGGCGCGCGCCCAAGCCGTCGACCAGCTCGTGCAGTGCCGGAATGTGGTCGGGCGGCGTGTCCTCGCTGGGGCACAAGATCCAGTACGCGCCCTGGAACAGGTCGGCGCGGGCGCCGTCGATGCCGTTGACCTCGGAGCCTGCCATGGGATGGCCGGGCACGAAGTTCTGCGGGAACCGCAGCAGCTCGGCGGCCATCTTCGTGATGCGCTCCTTCGTGGAAGCCGTGTCGGTGACGATGCCCGTATAGCCGCTCTCGGCGATGATGCGCAGGTACGGCTCGTCGACATCGACCGGAGTTGCCAGGATGACGAGGTCGCATTCGGTTTTCAGCAATTCGGGAAGGCGTGGGTCTTCTTCGGCGAGAGCCTCGTCGACCAGGCCCTTTTCCAAGGCGATCCGGCGCGTGCGCTCGTCGGTGTCGACGCCCACCAGGTGCACCTCGGGCCATGCTTCGCGCACGCCCCCTGCAACAGAGGCCCCGATAAGCCCCATCCACTATGACGATACTCTTGAACACTGCTCCTCCTGATGCGTGTCTTTCGCACCCATTCTACCACCGCCACGCTGCTCCGCCCGTCCCAGCGTGGCGGGCTTTCAAATCATGGTTACTTGGCGTGGGTTCCAAGAACAGGAGGGAAAACCTCACTTGAACCAATTGGGGATACTCCCCAATTGGTTCCTTTTCGAGAGAAAAGCCCCACCAGCCCAAATGAACCAATTGGGCTGGTGTCGCTGGAGGGGCGATTATTGGGAGACGAAGGGCTGGTTCTTGTCTTGCTTGGCCAGGATGCCGGTTGCTATGCCGAAGGCGGCGGTGAGGAAGACGGGGATGGGCACCACGAACACGGTTAACGTCATGCCGAAGCTCTGCTCGAACAAGTTGACGTACTGCATGTTCAGCAGGAAGACGGCGACGATCCAGGCAATAGCCACGCCGCCGGCGAGAAAGCCGCCGATGATGAGACGGCGCGTGTCGCGCAGGCCGAGCACCGACTGGAAGAAGCGCACGACGAGCAGCAAGAGGGCCGCTGCCCACAAGATCAGAAACACCGCCCAGACGGGGCTGTACCAGCCAGCGCCAGAGATGGCGTCGAGGAACTCGGCCATCTCGCCGGCAGTGTACATCGGGAACAGAAAATCGCCTTGCTGGATGTAGAGGCCGAACATCCACGAGAACTCGGCGAGCACGTTGATGCCCGGCGCATGCAGCCAGGGAAGCAGCATGCAGATAGCCGTCAGCACGGCGGTGATGCGAGCGGCGATGCCCAGACCCGTGATCTTCAGACGCGAAACCTTCTTGCGCTTGGCGGGAGGTTCCGGGCGCAACAGCAGGTCGGCGTCGTCTTTACGGCTGCCTTTCTTCGCCATGCGCGGATCCCCTCCCCTCTGACAGCGCGGCCGCCTCGTCTTCGGTCAGCACGCGCCACTCGCCCGGTTTCAGCTTGCCCAAGCGCAGCGGGCCAAACGATTCGCGGTGAAGGCTGACCACCGGATCGCCCACCGCCTCGAACATGCGCTTCACCTGATGATACCGCCCCTCGTGCACGGTGATGCGCACAAGTTTGCGACTTTTGTCAACAGTTGCCACCTCGGCGGGCTGCGCCGGGCCATCGTCGAGCTCCACTCCCTTGCGCAACGCCGCTGCCGCCTCGTCGGCGAGGGGTTTCGCAAGGCGCGCGAGGTAGGTCTTGGAAACATGGCGGCTCGGATGCAAGAGGGCGTTTCCCAGCTCGCCATCGGTCGAGAACAAAAGCAAGCCGGTCGTGTCGGCGTCGAGCCTGCCAATTGGGTAGAGGCCCGGGTAGTCGCCTGTCGGCACGAGGTCGGCCACGATGGGGCGGTCGGATTGCGCCTTCATCGTGGTGATGACGCCTGCGGGCTTGTGCAGCATGATGGTGACGGGCGCATCGCTGAGATGCACCTGTTTGCCGTCGACGGCCACCTCGTCTACGAGCGGGTCAACTTTCGCGCCGAGCTCGGTCACCACTTCCCCGTTCACGGCAACGCGCCCTGCCGTCATGAGGTTCTCGGAGGCCCGCCGCGAAGCCACGCCCGCACGCGCGAGGAACTTCTGCAGCCTCATGGGCACGACTTTCCCCCCGCGCCCATCGTCGGGCCGATCGGCATATCGGAT
>CADAKR010000352.1 GCA_902788545.1 uncultured Coriobacteriaceae bacterium | reverse complement strand
AGGCGAAGGGGCCGCCGTGCACGAACGCCAGGTTGTTCTCGAGCGTCTCGAACCCCTCGAACAGAACAGCGGCCACCTTCATGAGCGCTCCTGCCTCGTGCTTGCAAGAAATGCTAAATCACCAGGGCGATCAGGCCCAGCTTGTAGGCCAGCAGCAGCACGGCGGCGGCGAAGCCTGCGATCATCACGACGGTGTTCGCCATGCCCTTGGCCTTGCACAAACCCAGGCTGACCTCCTTATGCAACGGCCAGAACAGCTGAATGCCCTGCTTGTTCACGATGTCGAGCGCCAAATGCGACGCGTAGCCCACGGCGAAGAACGGCAGCAACGGCGCGCATGCCAAGTACACCGCCGCGCAGAACGCCGCCATGGCCACAAGCGAATGGGTGAACGAGCGGTGGTCGGTGTGCCCGCCGGCAAACGTCAGCACCGCGAACAGCGCGATGCCCGCAAGCAGCGGCACGCCCAAATGCGCCACCAGGTAATCGCAGAGTCCGGCGTTGGCGTAGCGATCGGCCAGCAGCGCCACCACCGCGATGCCCACGACGATCAGCCGGCCTATCAACGCATCCTTGTGCGCCCGGCTCGGGTGTATGTCGCAATCGGCGATGATGCCGCCAACGCTGCCGCCCACCACCGCGGCCACGCAGGATTCTACCGACCCCGTCTGCGCGATCGCCACCGCCGCGGCCATGCCGACCGCTATGTGCGCCTTGCTCATCATGATGCGTCGCTGCACCGCGACAGGCCGCCAGCAGCGCTGCCGCCGGAAACGTCTCCGCCCCGCGACAGGCCGCCATGCGCGCGAACGCGCGGCACGTCCAGCAAGTCGGCCGGCTCATGCAGGTAAGCGTCGAGCTCGTCTGAGCGCAGGGGATTCGCCCTATCGTAGCCCCACGACGCGCCGATGGCCATGACGCCGGCATTGCGCGCGGTTTGCACATCGATGTTCGTATCGCCGACATACGCGGCAGCCTCGGGACGAACGCCCAGGTCATCGAGCATCTTCAGCAGCGTGGTGGGATCGGGCTTGGTCGGCGCCGGGGGCTTGTCGCCGCGCACGGCGTCGAACAGCCCGGGGAAATGGCGCTCGGCCAGCATGTGCACGCCCTCGTCGAATTTGTTCGACAGCACAGCGGTCTTCATGCCCCGCGTCCGCAAGGCGGCCAGCACGTCAACGACGCCCGGAAACGGCGCGGTCAGCGCGTAGTCGCTCGCGATGTAGAGCGGCGGGAACAACGTGGTCGATGAGGCGCACTCCCCCGCCGCCCATGTGCTTTCGGAACTCGCTTTCGGAACGCGCGGGGAAACCCATGCGCGAAAACGCCTCGTTCGCGCACGCCACCAGGTCGGGCAGCGAGTGCAGGATCGTCCCGTCCATGTCGAACACGATGGCCTCAAGCGTCGACATCGCCACTCCCCGCATCGGTCGCACCTGCCACATCCTGCGCGAGGAAGCGCAGCTCCTGGCCCCCAAGCGTGCAGACGGCGCGGGCATCGGAGAACTCGCGGATGCCATCGACCAGCCCCTGCGCGCAATCGACGGGCACGGACAGGTGCATGGTCACGTTCTCGGCGAAATCGGAGCCATCGACGGTTGCCTGCCAATCGCCCGCGCGTTTCGACAACGGCTCGTACAGCGGATACGGCACGACGACATCCAGCAGCTGACACGGCACGCGGCTGACGATGCTCGCGGCGGTCAGCGCGTCAGTGGCGGCTTTCGTGTAGGCGCGCATGAGCCCGCCTTTCCCCAGCAGGGTGCCGCCGAAGATGCGCGCAACCACGCACGCGGTATCGGCCACTCCCGCGCCCTTGATGACGTTGAGCACCGGCAAGCCCGCCGACCCGTGCGGTTCTTTCGCGTCGGAATAGAACTCGCCGCCGTCGGCGAGCACCCAGGCAGAGACGTAATGGCTGGCGCTGGGAATGCGCTCCATGACGGAATGCCTGAACGCAATGGCCTCCTCGGCGGATTCGGCATGCACGGCAAAACCGTGGAACTGGCTTTTGCGGTCTTCGAACAACGATTGCCCCACCCCATCGGGAGCCACGGTCCGGTATGCCTTCAACTGTGCCATACGCTGATTATACGAGCGCCCCTTCGCCCCCAAGAGAGAAAACCCCCACAGGAACCAAAAGGGGATACTCCCCTTTTGGTTCTTTTGGCCATCCCGATGCTGCAGCGTGACCAATTGGGGAGTATCCCCTTTTGGTTCCTGCTGGGGTGAAAGGCAATTGTGGGTGGTTGCGCGGTACAATGGGGGCAGTATCCCCGCGAGGAAAGGTGCCGCCATGATGAAGCTTGACGACTGCCGTTACGATGGCAAGGGAACGTTCAAGATCGCCGATCACCCCACGTCCGCGAAAATCTCGAAATCGGATCGCCCGCACATCGAAGAGCTGATGGAAAAGAACATCGAGCACATGATCGAGCTGCAGGACAAGCTGTACGCTCAGGGCACCGAGGGCATCGTCATCTTGATCCAGGCCATGGACGCCGCTGGCAAGGACGGCACGATCAAGCACGTCATGAGCGGCCTGAACCCGCAAGGCGTCAAGGTGTACAGCTTCAAGCAGCCCAGCAAGGAAGAGCTGGCCCACGATTACCTGTGGCGCGCGGTTTGCGCCCTGCCCGAACGCGGCGAAATCTGCCTGTACAACCGCAGCTACTACGAGGACGTGCTGATCGTGCGCGTACGCGGCCTGTGGCACAACTACGCCATGCCCAAACGCTGCCTGGACATGAGCGAAAAAGACTTCTTCGACCTTCGCTACCGCCAGATCGTGAACTTCGAGGACCTCCTCTACGAAAACGGCTATCGCCTGGTGAAGATATTCCTGAACCTGGGCTTCGACGAGCAGAAGAAGCGTTTCCTGGCCCGCATCGACGAGCCGGCGAAGAACTGGAAGTTCTCGGCGGGCGACCTGGATGAACGCGATCTGTGGCCGCAGTACATGGACGCCTTCGAGGCCGCGATCAACGCCACGTCCACGAAGCGCAACCCGTGGTACGTCATCCCCGCCGACCAGAAGTTCTTCGCGCGTTACCTGGTCAGCGAAGCCGTGGTCGAGGCACTCG
>CADAKR010000351.1:1868-3371 GCA_902788545.1 uncultured Coriobacteriaceae bacterium | reverse complement strand
GACCATAGCAGGCGCGCATAAGCGTGGCCGTCCTCCACGATCAGCCATGTCGGCGAGCTGACCGATGCACGGCCCGAGCCGCCCGTCATGTTCACCTCGATGGAGTATTCGCCATCCGGCAGGTCGATGGCCACCGCATCGTAGCCGTCGTCGTGTGCGGTACCCGCCGCCACGTCGGTTGACGTCTTCGCCGCCTCGGCCCCGCCCGACTCGACCGGGTCGCCGTATACCGGCAGCTCCACGAGCAACGCATCAGAAGGCAGCGTAGCCGCATAGAACATGAGCGTGCGGTCGTACCATTGCTTGCGCCTCTTGCTCCACGCCGCGCAGTCGATTTCCGCATCGAGCGCCTCGACGGGCACGGTGAACGTCCACGCATCGCCGTCGAATGCGATGTAGTCGCTTTCGGGAGCCGCGGCAGCCTCTTTGCCCGAGCCCATGTACACGAGCGGGTAGCTCTTCGAGTCGAAGCCGATGACCGCCGTCATCTTTCCATCGCGCACCGTCAGCTTGGCGTCCTTTATCTTGAAGAACGGCGAGGACGATTCGGCTTTGATATCGTACGTGCCGTCTTTCACCTTGTCGCCCGTGATGGGCTTCATCCCCTCGAGCAGCAGCGCCTTCGCTGACGCCTTCTCGCTGTCGGGCGCCACCTTGGAATGCGCCTCGTCGCCGAAAGCCGGGCATGCGAACGCGAGCATCGCCGCCAAAAGCGCCAACGACAAGAAAACGGCTGCGGTATGCCGGAGGACTTTACCCACGCAGGGCGACCTCCCGCTCCTCAAGCACTTCATCGACATGGTCGCACACGAGCTGCTGGATGCCGGCGTATTCGCCCATGCCCTTCAAGACGGTCTTGACTTGCAAACCGCGGGCTTTCAGCTGGCTAGCCCACGAATCGGGGTCATCACCCGCCAAATCGTTCTTCGCATGGTCGCCGGCGACGATCATGAGCGGCGCCAGATACACGCAGCGGGCGCGGCATTCCTCGATCTGCTTCAGCGCGTCGGCAAACGTCGGCTCGCCTTCGACTGTCGCCACGAAGAACCGGTCACGCCCCTTGGCCGCAAGTTCGTCTTGAAGCAGGCTGTATGTCTCGTTAGACGCGTAAACCGACCCGTGCCCCATGAGCAGCAGCACCTCATCCTTCCCGACAAACGCGAATTCGTCGCAAATCACCTGCGCCACAGCTTTACGATCATCGCCTGTCGACATGAGCGGACTGGTCAAATACGTTGGAACACCGTGCTCGCGGGCCCATGCGGTAACCGTCTTCTCGATCTTGGCCGTCTCGGCGCCGTTCATGAGGTGCATCGACACCACAACGCAATCCTCGACGCCGTCGGCGACCATGCGTGCAAGTGCCTCTTCGAGCGAATCGTGGTGCTCGCCGCGCTCTTCGGCCACCTTCTTGATGAGGATCCCGCTCGTCCACGCGCTGTACGGCGCGCAATCCGGGAACGCCTCATGCACTTTGTCTTGGATCGCGTCGATGGTCTTGGC
>CADAKR010000351.1:0-1855 GCA_902788545.1 uncultured Coriobacteriaceae bacterium | reverse complement strand
CGCCTTTACAGGTTCTTCTTCTTATAGATAAACCCAAACGAGATGGCTGCGAACACCACCAGGTATATGGCGAGCACGACGATCCCCATCAAGTTCGGGTCGTTTCCTTGGGCGATGGCGCGCACCATGTCGGATGTCTGCGACAACGGCAAGGCGCTCACGAACTCCTTGATGCCGTGCGGCATCTGGTCGGTCGAGAAGAACGTGTTGCAGAGAAACGACATGGGCATGATGATGTACGTGTTGAAGCGCGGCGCATCGGTGTAGCTCTTGGCCAAAAACGACAGCGCCACGGCGATGGTGGCGAACACCGTGCCGTTCAAGAACAAGATGACGAACGACAGCGGGCTGAACACGAGCGACGTGCGAATGGGCGAGATGAGCAGCAAGATGACGACTGCCGCGTACATGCCGCGCAACGCGCCGCCGATGATTTGCCCCACGATGAACTGCCACAGCGGCGTGGGCGACACCATGACCTGGTCGAGCGCTTTCTCGTAGAGGCGCTGCACGCTCATGTTCTGCGACACGGCCGAGAAGCTGCCCGTCATGGTGACCATGGCCACGATGCCGGGGATGAGGAAATTGAGGTAGGGCTCGCCGTGCGAGGTGGTCTGGATACCCAGACCGAACACGAGCAGGTACATGAGCGGCGAGATCATAGCCGCGACCGTGATCTTGTAGAAGTCGCGCTTGAACTCCGCCCATTTTTCCCAAAGTACCGTGATAATGCCCATGATGCTACCCGCGCGTGATGCGGTGGCCCACCCTTTCCACAAACACGTCTTCCAAGGTCGTCGCGCGCAACACGGCGTCTTCGGGCAGCTCCCGCAGCCTCTCGATCGCCGCCTCTCGCGTGGGGAAATACGCGCTGACCAGCTTGCCGTCCTCGAGGTTGTCGATGGCGAAAGGACCCAGCTGGTCGATGAGGGCCAGCGGCGCATCCACGACGTCGAGCTTGCCGCCGTCGATGAACGCCACGCGGTTGCACAAAGCCTGAGCTTCGTCGATGAAGTGGGTCGTCAGCAGAATCGTGAGATTGCGGTCCTTCAGGCTGCGCAACAAGTCCCACATCTGTCGGCGCGCCAACGCGTCCATGCCGGCCGTCGGTTCGTCGAGCAGAAGGATTTCAGGCTCGACCATGAGCGCGCGGCAAATCATGAGCTTGCGCTTCATGCCCCCCGACAGATGGCGCACGGTGCGGTGTCCGAAATCGGAAAGCCCTGCGAACTCGAACAGCTCGGCGGTTTTGGCGCGAATCTCCTTCTTGCGCATGTAGTACAGGCGCCCTTGGTATTCCATGACCTCGTTCATGGTCATGTCCTGGCGCATCGAGTACTCCTGCGTCACGACCGAAAGTTTGCGCTTGACCGCGGCGGCCTTTCGGTTGAGCTGCTGACCGTCGACGAGAATCTCACCTTCGGTCGGCAACAGCACCGTCGACATCATCGAGATGGTCGTGGTCTTGCCCGCGCCATTTGGGCCGAGCAGGCCCATGAACTCGTTCGTCTCGATGGTCAAGTCGAGATGGTCGACGGCTTTGAAAGCGAAGCGACGGTCAAGACCTTCTACAAAGAAGCCGACCACATCCGTCTGCAGCCGGAGAACAGCACCATGAGCCCCATCCTGGTCCATGATGTGAAGATCCTCGGCAAAGTCAAAGGCGTATTCCGGTACTTCTAACGACACAGAACGGTTTCTTTCAAATTCTGAACAAAATCAGATATGTGTATCACAAGAGGCGCGCTTTCAGGTATTTCTAAGCGCGCTTTTTTAGTATATACTTAGTGGTGCGGGGCACCTGAAAAGCCCTGCAGGAAATCAATGCTTCAAAGGAGGAACAACTATGCTGAAA
>CADAKR010000350.1 GCA_902788545.1 uncultured Coriobacteriaceae bacterium | reverse complement strand
TCGATTGCCGTCAACTCTTTTCTTGCTCCAGGCTCTCCATATAATGCTAGTCTTCTCAATAAAGCGGTAAGCAAACGGAAAGAGCATCCCGTGTCATCGAGCAAAGCGTCAAAGCAAAATGGCAACGAATCCACCCAACCAGCAAGCCTCAATGCCCTCGTATCGGCGATAAAGGGAACCGTCGACACCTCCGGTATGCTGCATCCCGCGCTCAAGCGGCTCGCTGACTATGACCGCGAAAACCAAGCCGATTTCCTGCATACACTGCAGATTTACCTCGACAACGACTGCAACGCCCAGAAATGCGGGCGCCTGCTGTTCCTCCACCGGAACTCGCTCGTGTACCGCATCAAGCGCATCCAGGAAGTCGGCCAATGCGATTTATCCGATCCCGAGGAACGCGCGTTTTTGCGCCTTTCCTTCCTCCTGAAATAGCGTTCAACAAAATGCACAATGGCAAAAAAGAAGGGCCCGCAATGGGCCCTTCTCGTTGCTTGAGTTGCGCTTTGCGTTACACGCAGGTGTAGCCGCCGTCGACCGCGATGGCCTGGCCGGTGACGTAGCTGGATTCCTCGGCACCCAGGAAGACAGCCACGGAGTTCAGCTCGCCCTCGTGACCGTAACGCTGCATCGGAACCGTGGACTTCGCGAAGTTCTGGAAGTACTCGGTGTCGAGCGTCTCGGTGTAGAAGTAGCCCGGGCAGATGGTGTTGACAGTGATGCCCAAAGGCGCCAGCTCGGCAGCTGCGCCACGGGAGAAGTTAACGACAGCGCCCTTGGAAGCATGGTAGGCGATGGTCGGGATGGCCGTGTTGCCCACGAGGCCGTAAATCGACGCGATGTTGATGATGCGGCCGTAGGTCTGCTTGCCAGCCTCGATGTTGGCTGCCATGTAGGCGGCGAACTTCTTGGTCATGGTGAAGACGGAGCTCAGGTCGAGGTTCATGGTGAAGTCCCAGTCGCCACGGTCGAACTCGACGAGCTTCGTGCCCGTGCCCTTCTCGCCGCCGGCGCAGTTCACGAGGACCTCGACATGGCCGAACTTCTCGTCGGCCTTGGCGAGGGCGGCGTCGATGACAGCCTCGTCGGTGACGTCGCAAGCCAGGGGCAGAACCTCAACGCCGTACTTCTCGGAGAACACCTTCGCGCTCTCCTCGAGGCGCTCGACGCGGCGAGCGAGAAGCACGAGGTTGGCACCCTGCTCGGCGTAGCCTTCGGCCATCTGCTTGCCGAGGCCCGAAGAAGCACCCGTTACCGCTACAACCTTGCCAGTGTAGTCAAACATGCGAAACCTCCTCATTTTCCTTGTCTCGCAAGCACCGACTCATTTCGGTGCTTGTCATTACCAAGTTCATGATACCCGTAAATTTATCCCTAAGCAGCCTTCTTATGATACGCAATCCAGTACACCATGCCCACCATGATGGCGCCACCCACGATATTGCCGAGCGTGGCCAAGCCGATGTTGTAGCACGCACCGCCGGCGGTGAGCGCCTGGTTGATGGCATCGAGCTTGGCGGGATCGATGTCGCCGACGTAGCCGTACGTGTTCAGCGCGGCAATGCCCATCGGCAGGAAGAACATGTTGGCCACGCAGTGCTCGAAGCCGCAGGCGACGAACGCCATGACCGGGAAGATCGACGTGAACACCTTGTCGATGACCGTGCGGCCTGCAAAGCCCATCCACACCGCCAGGCACACGAGCCAGTTGCACATGATGCCGCGGAAGAAGATGACCTGCGGGGCGAGCGAGATCTTGCCGTATGCCACGTTGATCATGGCGTTGCCCACCGCGCCGCCGTTCATGCCGGCGAAGTTCGCGCCGATCAGGATGGCAACGATGATGAGCGAGCCGACGAGGTTGCCCACGTACACGATGACCCAGTTCTTCAGAACCGCGCCCCAGCTGATCTTCTTGTCAGCGGCAGCGCACACCATCAGGCAGTTGCCCGTGAACAGCTCGGCGCCTGCCACGATGACGCACAGCAGGCCAAGCGCGAAGGCCAAGCCGCCGAGCACCTGCGAGGGCCCGAACGACAACGTGGTGTCGCCCTTCACGAGCAGCATGAACGTGGCGCCCGTGGCAATCAGCATGCCGGCCATGACGGCCAGCGCGAACGCCGGCGCGATGCCGAGCTTCGTCTTGCCGATGGCGACGTTTTGCGCCTGCGCGAACAGCGCCGCCGCACCGCGGCAGTCGGGTTTGGCCGCCGCCACTTCTTTCTTCAGTTCTTCCATGTCTTTCTCCGTTCCGCCGCCATCTG
Organism: uncultured Coriobacteriaceae bacterium; assembly: GCA_902788545.1. GTDB lineage: Bacteria > Actinomycetota > Coriobacteriia > Coriobacteriales > Eggerthellaceae > UBA9715. The sequence goes on along the minus strand of CADAKR010000350.1, from coordinate 325 downwards.
GCGGCATGTCCTACGTGAACTGGGCAAAGATAGATTCCTTACCGCGATTCACAACCCAAAACCATAGCGCACCTGTCAAGCATTGCCTGATCATGGGTGGCCACAATCACCAAACTATCAACACTGCGCGCCTCCACGGCCCCGATCACGACGCGGGCGCTTTCCGCATCAAGGCGCGCCGTCGGCTCGTCGAGCAAGTACAACGCTGTCGGGAACGCAAACGCACGCGCCAGCGCAACACGCCGGCGCTGCCCTCCCGACAACGTTGAAATGCGGGCATGGGCCTTGTCGGCAAGCCCCAACTCGCCGAGGATGCCAAGCGCAA
>CADAKR010000349.1 GCA_902788545.1 uncultured Coriobacteriaceae bacterium | reverse complement strand
TTGTCTCGACAACTCGAATCATACCGTGACGGGCCATGCCCTCCTTGCTACCTGGGCACTATGCTGCTGTCAAAGTGCGCAAAGAATTGTACGTTACCGCCTATTGAAGAGGAGGTCTTGCTTCAGCTTCTGAGCGGAACCCGAGTGCTTCAATCGCTAGGTTATCGAGATGGTTGAGCACATTGTGGGTTTTCGAAACACCCACGAAGTAATAGGAAACCTAATTCTGCCACGATTTTTCAGTCCATTTAATAATTTACGGTCAGCACAAGAGCCTGCATAACTAATTCATCTGATTTTGCATCGAATACCTGCAACGATAGCCTCTTGTTAATAGCCCGAGCTGTTCTTAGACATAAAGTAATTTAATATAAGGGACGAATTGCCTTCCAGATGGTACGAAATCGCCCATATACAGAGTTTTTCGCTTTGAAAAGTGCGAAATGGCCGCGCTGCTTGCAGATAGCTTTCGCGGATGAATATTCAGTACCAAAATACATATAAAATCACGATGGATTTCCAGCAAACATGGTGCATCTATTAGTAAGTGTGTTTTCTTACAGGCTGAAAAGTGAAAGGATTACTGATGTTGGTGCACCCGACTATAGATCGTGAGCAAGATGCCTATTCAGAGCTAAGAACATGCGCATTGCCAACGCGTAACGAATTGATGGGCGCTTGGGGCAACGTGGTCAGCTCTCGAGAGAAAGTAATTGTTGTTTGCGGTGACGCGGGAGTTGGAAAGACATTCTTTCTGGATTGCATTGCAGCGCACGAGAGGAGTATTGGCGCAGGCATAAAGACGATCTCCCTTAAGAAGTGCGATGAGACTGAGCTGGGACAGAGGTTTGTTCGTTTTTCCCGAGAGACGGTGCAGCAGTCGGAGGGATCTCCTAGAATCACTGTTTGCGTCGATGACGTGCCGGCTGCTGACGAACGTTCGTATTCGCGCATAGGGCGAGCGGTAAAGAAGATGTCGAACGCCGGATGTACCGTCGTGATTGCGCTTAGGCCTGAGTGTGAGGGGTTGCTCGACGTGCTCGAGGACCCATTTGTAATGGACATGCACAGGCTGCTTGCCAGGGTATTCCCAGGCCAAGGTGCAGGCCTTACGAATGGAATCCCCAAACTGATTGCTGCCCTCCGGTCTGATTACGAGGTTGACGACCAAATCGATCGTGGCGGTCATACGTACCGTAAGGCCATTCGCGAGATGGTTTCAGATGCGGTTCGGGACTCTCTGCCAAACGAGGATATCGAGCTAAGGCTTTCGCTCTTGCTACTTGGTAGTGGCTCTCTGGATGATTCGGTGCGGATATGCCAGCATGCGGACGAGGAGTCACTGTCCCTGCTCGAGCGAGAAGCACCGTTCTTCGGGGTGTCCGTGTCCGACTCATCTTTTCACGTCGCTGGTCTTAGTGACCTGGAAGTCTTCGCGAACTCGGAGTACGTTGCTCTGAACGTTGCTGACACGCTCGGGAGGCGTGGGGAATATAGACGCATGGGATTTGTGCTCGATGCGATTCGCGACTCTGCCCTTGCAATGTCATTCGCTTCGCGGCACGGTGTCGACTTGGTTTGCGCGGGGCATACGTCGTTGGTGTCAAGGTCAGTACGTCTCTCTGACCCAAACGACGATGCTGCTCAGCAGAGGGCGCTGATTAACAGCCTTGCCGTTGCGGAGATCTCGGCCAAAAGAGACGAGGCAATCAGCCTTCGCGAGTCCTGCGGAGCTTTGACAAAGACAGACGCATACGAGAAGTCTGCCCTCCGTCACGCCGCGATGCTCGGTGCCTGTCGTGAGTTGATGGCGGGACATCGAATCGCGAGGATACGACGCAACCCGAACTTAGACGACGGCCAAATAGAGCTGATGTATGACCATCTGCACGCGGCGAAATACATCGTGGACGGCAAGTTCCTGGCCGGCTTCGATGCCCTGCTCGATAACCCAGGAAGAAAGAGGATGGACGGCATCCCGTCTGCCATGCTTGCGGACGACTTCTATATTTGCGAGATGATGCTCGGCGAGGTGCCGGTGCGAAATGGAGGCGGTGCAGGATCTTCGCTTGAGGTATTCACGGAATGCGGGTCGGGGAGGCTGGCATCCATACACCTGGGGATGCGGTCGGCGCTTCGCATCCTTATGGGCCGGGTGACTAACTTTCCTGAGGTCGAGAAGATCGTGACGAGGCTTGGGTCGACGGAGGACCTCGTGCCCCAGTCGGCGTTTCTCATTGCGGCTGCGGTGGCGGATCTTAGGATGAAGGCCTACGCAAGCGCGAGCGTCAGGGCGAAACGAGCCGCATCGTTGGCTCGCGATGCATCGGCTGACTACCTTCTTGCGGCCGCGAGCCTGGTTGCCGACGCAATTGAAGCCGCGGCTGGAACAGAGCTTGAGGGCAAGGTCCGCTCTCGTGGCTCTGGTCCTGCGATCGGCGCTCTGAACGATCTGAGGAGGATGCTTGCGCAGGCCTCTCGGGGCGACACGAGCAGCCCCGTCCGATTCGACGTGCTTCAGAGGTCGACATGCTCTAGGGAGATTCTTTGGGCCCTGAATCTGCTCCTCAACGATTGCGGCCAGGCTTCCAGAAACGTCAGGTCCATCATGCCCGCGAATTGGGTCAGATACTCTTCGAACCTACTTGGTGCGATGAACGAGTGCCAGGATCAGGGGGATAGACCCGAGCGGAGCTACGGCGAGAGTGACAAGGAGAAGGGCGATAAGCCGGTGAGGATCAGGGCGCTCGGAACGTTCTCGGTGGCAATCGATGGAAGGGAACTTCCCGTAAGCGCTCTTGGCGCGCGGCGTGGCAGGAACCTTGTCTATGCGCTTGCCCTGACCAGGGGGCACTCGCTTGCCAAGCGTGAGGCAATCAATATGATTTGGGGAGACTACGACTACAGCACGGGTAACCAGAAGCTCTACGAGACGGTCTGTCTTGCTCGCAAGATTCTCAGGGTGGGCGACGACAGAGAGTCCGTCATTTTGACAGGACGCTCCTCGGGCAGAATCGCCCTCGACATGACGAAGGTCACCGTAGACGTGGACGAGTTCGAGGCCCGTGCGAACGATGCGCTTTCGAGCGAGGGCATGGACAGAAGCGTCGTGGCTCTAGCAAGCGAGGCGAGGGACATATATTCCGGAGGTGTCGCAGAGATGATCGATGACCCCTCCGGGGCGATTGAGAGCCGCATAGAGGCGCTGACAACCCTGCATGCCGACGTGATGGTTGCCGGTGCCAAGGCTGCGCTGCGAGAGGGAAAGACGTACCTCTCGTCACAGCTGTCGGGAGAGGCGCTCAAGGACGACTCGTTGCGTGAGGACGCCCTGCTGCAGTATGTGACTGCACTGGGCGTGCTTGGTCGGACCGCGGAGATCGTAACGGCATATCGTCGTTACAAGGACGCACTTGTCCATAAGTACCAT
>CADAKR010000348.1:2022-2434 GCA_902788545.1 uncultured Coriobacteriaceae bacterium | reverse complement strand
GCGATGGCGTCGATGGCCTCATCCCAGCTGATCTGCTCGAACTTGCCTTCGCCGCGTTCGCCAACGCGGCGCAAAGGCGTCTGGATGCGATCGACCGAATACGTGTTCGAAATCTCGCCGACAGCGCGAAGGCACTGCTTGCGGTTGCGCTCGTCGTAAAGCCGGTGCGGCTGCACGCTGACCATGCGCCCCTCTCGAACCGTGCAATCAAGCGAACAGCTGCCGCCGCAGTGCACGAGATGCGGAACCATGCACACTTTCTCGTCGACCTCGGCGACCGCCTTAGCCGGTGCGAGCCAGCTGGATGTGGCTGACATGCCACCCGCCGCCATGCCGATGGCGCCCAGGGCCGCGGCGCCCTTCATGAAGCCGCGACGGGTTATGCCCGTGCGCGGGCTGATCTCTCCTGACA
>CADAKR010000348.1:0-2003 GCA_902788545.1 uncultured Coriobacteriaceae bacterium | reverse complement strand
GGCTGATCTCTCCTGACATTTCTCCCCCTTACAGGTGCCAGGATATCCCCTCTTCGATTCGCCCCTCCGCGGCTGCGCAACCGCTGGGCTCATCCCTCGAGCTTGGATATCGATTTGCTGTAAACCGACTCAGCTGAATCTCCTGAGCACACCATATTCAAATTGTTTCGCCCTGTCGCGGACAGTATCTGTACAATGTGTACGATTCGAGACGAATCAGCTAAACTGTGTTCACCGCCATAAACAGTCGTTGTTTGGAGGCAAAGGCGATGGCTCAAAACCGCACGAGACGCGACATCAAGAAAGCCTTGCTCATATTGTTGGGCAGCAAGCCGATCGAAGACGTGACGATGAGCGAACTCGCCCGCAAAGCGCATGTCAGCCGAAGCACGCTTTACCAGCACTACGGGAACGTCCACGACGCGTACGTCGACATCGTGAAGGATTTCGGCGACGATGTATCCCCCATCATGAGCGAAGCGGCGTGTTTCGACGGCGTCGAACCTCCAGGAACCGTCCCCTTTTGCAATCTCATCCGATCGGAAGAGTATGCAACGCTCACCGACACGCCGCATTTCCTCGAAACGTACATGGCCCAGATGAGTAAGGTCGGCAACCACGAATTCCTGCATGCGCTCACGTCTGCCGGGTATTCCCCCGAAATCGCCGAGGCGCTCGCCGTGTTCCAGATGAACGGCTGCTTCGAGGCCGTGAAGAAATACGGCACCGACGATGCGACGTGGCGTGAGGTGCGTGAGGCCATTGACACGTTCGTCTGCGGGGGTCTTGATGCCTGTCGGGAGAAGAAGCAGCACCAGCTACGCGCGCAGAAAAAACTTGCACGCGCCTAGTGCAAGGGGCTGCCGCTTCGTTCCGCCCTCTTCGCGGCCAAGCGCTCAGCTATGCCGTCAAGGATGAAGCGGACGATTACAGCCCGGATATGCTGCCATTCTTCGGCAGAGACCGATGACAAGCACGCGACCGTAACTTCATTGTCGTAAGCGGCGAGGCGCAAAGGCGCGTACTTCCGGAAATCGGCATTCCTTCCCCTCATCGCGCTTGCCTTGGGGTTAATGATGACTAGAATTACCCTCATGGAGCAGAGCAACCGTAAATACCTGTACGCGCTCATGGGCGGGCACTTGTGCACCGACATCAACCAGGGCGCGCTCACGGCCGTGCTGCCGTTCCTCGTCATGTACGACGGGTTCTCGTATGCGGAGGTGTCGCTCGTCATCTTCGGGTCCACGATCATGTCAGCCATCGTGCAGCCCCTGTTCGGCGTGCTGGGCGACCGAAAAGCGCGCCCGTGGGTCATGGCCGTGGGCGTGTTTTTGGCGGGACTGGGGATGTTCGGCATTGGGCTGGCCCCCGACCTGCGCGTCATCGTGCCCTCCGCCATCATCAGCGGCATCGGCATCGCAATGTATCACCCCGAAGGTGGCAGGCTGGCCAACCTCGCCGCCGGCGAGCACAAGAGCCGCGGCATGAGCATCTTCGCCGTCGGCGGCAACGTGGGTTTCGCCACGGGTCCGGTCCTGACAGCCGTGTTCCTCGGTGCGTTCGGCATGGCGGGCACGGTGGTGTTCCTCGTGCCGGCTATTGGCTACGCGCTGTTCCTCCTGTCGCTGAACAAGCGCTTCAAGGCGTTCGGGCTCGTGGACAAAAAGGTTGTCGAAGGCGAAAGCGGCAAGGACCGCTGGGGCATGTTCTCCGTGCTCATCGCATCGCTTTCCATTCGGTCCATCATCTTCTACGGGTGCCTGTCGTTCATCCCGCTGTTCGTCGTCGGTGTGCTGGGGCAACCGGAGGCTGTCGGCTCGCTCATGATCACGGTGTACTCGCTCGTGGGCGTGGCGGCCACGTTGCTTTCGGGCCGCGTGTCCGAGCACACGGGACCCGCGCAGCTGCTCGCCTGCTGCCTTGCTTTCATCTGCGGGTTGCTGCTGGTGCTTGCCGGCGTCCCCTACCTGCCCGTGACCGTCGTGGTCGTGGTGCTCATC
>CADAKR010000347.1 GCA_902788545.1 uncultured Coriobacteriaceae bacterium | reverse complement strand
GTCCAGTTCGCCGACGACATCCGCATGGTGCCGCTGTGCCTGCACAAGGAGCAGCCCGGTTACATTCTGAACTCGATGCTCGTTCCGTTCTTGTCTGCTGCCGAGGCGCTGTATGCCAACGATGTGGCCGACCCCGAGACCATCGACAAGACTTGGGAGCTTGCAACCGGTGCGCCGAACGGCCCGTTCCGCATTCTCGACGTCGTGGGTTTGGTGACCGCCTACAACATCGTCAGCATGAATCCGGCCGCTGCCGACCCCGAGTCAACGCCCGGCAAGATCTGCGCCAAGCTGAAAGCGATGATCGACGCGGGCAAGACCGGCATCAACGTCGGTGAGGGCTTCTACAAGTACAACTAACAAAGCTAACGCCCGATACGAGTCCCCGGCAAGGCCCAATGCCCTTGCCGGGGATTTTTACCGTCAATCAGGAGCAGGCGGTAAAGCGGCTTATACGTGCGCGGCTGTCTTCGGGGTTAGTTGCGCGCTGCCTGCCCGATGGATTGCGCAATGACGCTTGCGGCCAAGGCGGTTCCCTCGATGCTCGGGTGAATGCCGTCGGGGCGATAGAGGCTTGCGTCGTGATTGCGCTCGAAGAACGCTGTTCCGACGTCAGCCACGCAAGCTTTGCCGATATGCGCGGCTTCGCGATAGGCGTCTGAGAGTTGCGCGTGCATCTCATCGCACGAGATTCCCATCAATGCGAGCTTCGGGCAGGTGGGGGAGTATGCCCACGTCGCGAACATGATGGGCTTGGCGCCGATGGCGTTGACCTGTTCGCAGAGCCGTGCCGATGCATTGAGGAAGCGGGCGCGATGCACGATGGGCCCGTTGCTCGACTCTTGCAGGACAACGCAATCCCAAGAGTCGCTTTCGAGTGCGTGTTGGGTAAGCGCGCCAAGTCTCGTTTGCGGGTTCAGCTGCTCGGCTAGGCGCGCGCCACCCCGTGCATGGACGACAACATGCGCACCGGTGATGTCTTCGACGAGCGCCGGGAGGTAGTTGGCGGTGGTGAGGCTGTTGCCGAGCATGAGGATTCGCATACGTGCATGGTATCAGATGGCCCCCTCCCGACAGCAATCCAACACCGCGGCGCATGCCGGCGCTACGCGTTTGCCTTGTGGCCTCGCTGTGGGGCGGCTTTGCGGGCGATGATGTCGGTTAAGATGGCGACGACGGCGATGGCCGCCATGACCGGCAGCGTGTTGCCGCAGGGGATGTCCCACGTCAGCGAGAACCGGTACAAGACGAAGCCGACAACCCAAAGGGCCACATTGCGCCAGTCAATCGCGCTTGCTTCCCGATTGCGGCGAAGGACGAAGTAGTCGACGCACACGATCGTGGCCATGGGCGCGAACACCGAACCGATGAGGTAGAGGAACTCCTCGAAATCGCCCACAGGGACGAACATGGCGAGCGCGCATCCGACGACAGCGGCGACGATGCCGCAGATGCGCCCGTCAAGGCGCTTCGAGACCGATTCGGCAGAAACCCCGGCCGATTGCGCGTCGAGGAACGTCGTGGTGACGGTCGAGAACACGACGACGATCACGCCGACGATGCCGAAGCCCGCCTGGCTGAGCACAGAAGCGACGTCGTCGGAGCCGGCGAAAAGCGCCGAGCCCAACCCGATGGCGAACATCCAGCAGCTTCCGATCGTGTAGGCTACCGAAGCAGCTGCCGTGCCAGCGGCGGGGTGTTTGGCCTCGCGCAGGTAATCGCCGGCGACGGGCAACCAAGAAAGCGGCATGGCGCAGGCGAGCTCGACGGCAGCTCCGAACGAGAGGTCCCCATCGCCTGTCGGGGCCGCTGATCCGCCCGATCCGAATACGACGGAGCTCACGACGAACGTGAGCGCGAGCAGCAGCACGGCGGCGATGGACTGCACGCGCCCCATGCGCTTCACGCCGATGGCGATCCACACCACGATGAGCACGCCGATGATGGCGCACCAGCCCATCATCCCGAGCTGCGGCACGAGCAAGGAGGCCGCAGTCCCGCCCGACA
>CADAKR010000346.1 GCA_902788545.1 uncultured Coriobacteriaceae bacterium | reverse complement strand
CGCCGGAGCGTCTCCTGCGCATGGGTCAGGGCTGCGGCGCGCTGCGCGTCGGCGCAGCTTCCGGCGGCGGTTACGCCGGCTTACTGGCCGAATCATTCCTTGTCGGCGCGGCCTCCGCCGGCAAGACACGATTGTCCTGTTACCCACGGGCAGTGGGAAATCCGTCGTGTTCCAATTGCTGTCCCTGATAACGCCTGGCATATCCTTCGTTGTCTGTCCGATTATCTCTCTTATCGAGGACCAGATCACGAATCTGCGTAACCGCGGAATCGACCGAGTGATGGGTTTGTCGAGCGCAATGGACGCCGGTTCCCGCAGCTCCGTCCTGAGCGGAATCACCACGGGTCAGCACCTTATTTGCTACGTTGCCCCCGAAAGATTCCAGAACAGGAGCTTCAACGCGAGCGTGCAGCGCTACGCCTCGACGAACCTCATATCGACCATCGCCGTCGACGAGGCGCATTGCGTAAGCGAGTGGGGCCACGATTTCAGAACCGCGTATCTCGGGCTTGCGCGCACGTGTAGGGAGGTCTGCAGCACGGGTAGCGCAACACCGCCGTTGCTCGCATTGACCGGCACCGCCTCGACGAGCGTGCTCGTCGACATGATGAACGATCTGGAGATTTCCGACGAGTACGCGATCATCCAGCCAAAAAGTTTTGACAGGCCCGAAATCCACTACCGTGTGATAAGGGTGCCGAGCAGCTCCAAAATGCAGGCGCTCGGGCAAATAATTGACGAGTTTATCCCGCGGGACTTCAAAACAAGCCCTGATACGTTCTATGTAGCCATGGGTGATAAATCGAACTGCGGTATCGTGTTCTGCCCGCATGCAAACGGCGAATACGGCATCATGGCCAGTTCGAACCAACTCGCTGCAGGGCATCCGGGTGTTTGGGATTTCATGGATGGACGACTGCCCGGATTGTGCAGCTATTACGCAGGCAAGGCCCCGAAGCGTCTGGCGATGAGCGGGACAAAATGGAACGAAGAGAAGAGGGCGCAGGCCTCGATGTTCAAGGGGAATGCAACCACCGTGATGGTTGCCACTAATGCGTTTGGCATGGGTATCGACAAGCCAAACGTTCGCTGGGTAGTTCATTATGGTATGCCCGGAAGCCTCGAGTCCTACTATCAGGAAGTCGGTCGCGCGGCAAGAGACCAGAATATCGCCTATGCCTACCTGCTTCTGTCCGATGACTTCCACGAACTCAACGAAGAACTCCTTGATCCATCGAGAACACCTATCACCGAAATGGAACGCAGGGACTCGGCCAAGGGGCAATGGAACGATGACGACGTGAGCAGGGTGGCCTATTTCCATTCCAAGAATTTTGCGGGTGTAGAGAATGAGCTCCAGACTGCCAACTGGGTCCTTGGCGCTTGCGGGCGCGAGAACTACCGTGACGGCCAATGGCACGTCCAGTTCTTGAAAGACGAGAAAGAGACCTTGGAGCGGGCCATCTACAGGTTCAGGCTCCTTGGTGTCTTCGACGGCTACGCCATCGATTACGATGGTCGAGGCGGCGGGGCCTTCGTCATCAACCCCAGCGGATTCAGGGGCGAAGCTCTGCGATCCCATATTATAGAAAGCTATATGGGGTACATCAGGGCCTACCAATCCGACGAGGCATATGCTGACGCTGCTAGGAGGAACGTCCTGGATGCAGTGCAGGGCGCCGTCAACGACCGAGATTTCATCATGCGGACAATGCGGCACCTTTTGAGCAGCTTCGTCTATAAGGTTCTCGAAGAGGGCCGGCGACGTGCAACGAAGACGATGCTTGACGCCGCATGCCGGGCAGCTGATGCCGGCAGTGACGATGCGACGGATCGGGAGCTTCGAAAGCAGATGCTCGCATACCTATCCACGGAAGGTCGAAAGGGCAAGAAACGCGGCATCCGCTCGCTCCTCAACGACGCTACCAACGTCAAGCTCATCTTTGAGATTCTTGGCGGTGGCAATAGAAGCGACCTTCTTGGCCAAACCTCCCGCTTGTTGGAGGATT
>CADAKR010000345.1 GCA_902788545.1 uncultured Coriobacteriaceae bacterium | reverse complement strand
CGGCGTCGAGCATCGTGCGCGCAGCACGCCCATCGGTGTAAGGGCCGAAATAGCGCGTATCGCCACGGTGCTTCTCGCGCGTGTACTTGATGGCGGGAAACACATCGCCCGTCGTGAGGGCGATGAACGGATATGACTTGTCGTCCTTGAAATCGGCGTTGAAAAACGGCGCGTGCTGGTTGATGAGGTTCTTCTCGAGCACGAGCGATTCATGCTCGTTTTCGACCACGATGTACTCGAATGAGTCGATTGCGTCCACGAGGAGCGGGATTTTAGCGCGGTCGTCCTGAAAGTTCACGTACTGGCGCATGCGAGCGCGCAGTTGCTTGGCCTTGCCAACGTAAATGACCTGGCCCGATGCGTCCTTCCACAAGTACACGCCCGGCAGGATCGGCACGCTCGCAAGCTCGTTTTTGATGCGGGCGATCTTCTCCGTCTGGCTTTCCATGGCGCCTTACAGCTCTTCGATTGTCTTGGACAGCAAGAACCCGCTCGGCGAGGCGATAACGGCTTCAACCTGGCCGAAATTAGGAGCAGTGATAGTGAACGTGCTTCCGAGGTACTCGCCGTTTACATGCGCTTTACGGTCGAGGCAGATGCCGATGTTCACGTCGCCGAGTCCGTACTGCTTCAGCGCGTTTATGTCATCGAACAGGCAGATGGTGTAATCGACGTCGTATTTCTTGATGTTCCTGAGCGCCAAGCGGGATGCGAGCTCCTGATGGGGGCCTTTAATCGAGTAGATGGCGATACGTTTGCCGTTCCTCGGCACGATGATGGGATCGTCGTAAAACTCGGGTTGACTGATATCCACCATGACGGTGTGCGCCCCCTTGGCCTGGTAGGCTTTGGCAACCTGAGGCGCCGTCAGCCGCCCGCTCAGCAAATACCCGAACCCGTTTTCCGTCAGCGCGGCCGGCATGCCCGCTGCAAACTTCAACAAGCCGCCCTCCTCGCCTTCCTCGTCTTCGTTTTTGATATCGGCATGAGGAGGAGCGCCCTCGCAGAGCACGACGCTATAGTCATCCATGGTGCCGATATGGTCATCGATGAGCGAAGCAGCCGCATTCCAATTGTGGCCGACGAGCAGGTACCACGCCACGCCGCAAATGCCACCGACGAGGAGCACCAGCAGGATGACGAGCGCGACTATTTCACGCGTGCGTTTTTGCATGCGAACATTCTACTTCATATCGACGACAGTGGAGCCATGTGCGCAAACCGACGATTATCCGTTGAGTACCTTGGCGAGGAACTGCCCCGTGTAGCTCTCCCTCACTTTGGCAACCTGCTCGGGAGTGCCCGTCGCGACGATTGTGCCGCCGCGGTCGCCTCCTTCGGGGCCCAAGTCGATGATGCGGTCGGCCGCTTTGATGATGTCGAGGTTATGCTCGATTACCAGGACCGTGTTGCCGGCGTCGACGAGGCGCTGAAGCACGGCGAGCAACTGGCGCACGTCTTCGAAGTGCAAACCGGTCGTTGGCTCGTCGAGGATGTAGAATGTCTTGCCCGTCTGTCGCTTCTGCAGCTCGCTCGACAGTTTTACGCGCTGAGCCTCGCCGCCCGAAAGCGTGGTGGCGGGCTGGCCGAGCCTGATGTAACCCAAGCCGACGTCATGAAGCGTCTCGAGCTTGCGCTTGATGCCGGGTATGTTCTTGAAGAACTCGAGCGCCTCGTCAACCGTCATGTCGAGGACCTGGGCGATGTTCTTTCCGCGATAGGTCACCTGAAGGGTTTCGCGATTGTAGCGGTCGCCGTTGCACACCTCGCAAGGAACGTAAATATCCGGGAGGAAGTGCATCTCGATCTTGATCTGGCCATCGCCCTTGCATGCCTCGCAACGTCCGCCCTTCACGTTGAACGAGAACCTGCCGGGCGAATAACCACGCGCCTTCGACTCCTGCGTGGACGAGAACAGGGCGCGGATGTCGTCCCACAGGCCGATGTACGTTGCGGGATTCGAGCGCGGCGTCCTGCCGATGGGGCTCTGGTCGATGTTGATCGCCTTGTCGATTTTCTCGAGCCCCGTGATCTT
>CADAKR010000344.1 GCA_902788545.1 uncultured Coriobacteriaceae bacterium | reverse complement strand
CCGAACGCGCTGAAGGCGATGGCCGCGCTATCGGGGTCGAAGAAGCCGTTAACCGAACTCGCAATGCTGTTCACCTGCGTGAACGTGCCGATGCCGAGCAGGCCGACGCACACGCCGAAGAACGCGAACAGCTTGGCGAGCCATTTCCAGTTCTTGCCCATGCCGCGCTCGATGTAGTAGAACGGGCCGCCGAGCACGTGGCCGGTGTCCTTGTCATAGCTGCGGTACTTGACGGCGAGCATACCTTCGGCGTACTTGGTCGCCATTCCGAACAGAGCCGCGACCCACATCCAGAACAGCGCACCGGGACCGCCCGCGACAACCGCCGTGGCAACGCCGACGATGTTACCGGTGCCGATGGTGGCCGAAAGAGCCGTGCACAGCGCGCCGAAACTCGTGACCTCGCCTTTGGCGCCCTTCTCGTTCTTCAGCATATAATGCAGCGCCTTGCCGAGCTTGCGGAACTGCAGGCCCCCGACGCGAATGGTCAGAAAAATGCCCCCGAACAAAATGAGGCAGATAAGCGGGATGCCCCAGACGAAATCGTCTATGACCCCCAACAGCTCGTTGAATCCCGCAAACGCAGATTCCATTTCCTGTATCCCCTTCCCTTTCATTTCCAGCGCCGCACTCATCGGCGCACGTCTGCCGCGCTTTGAAAATCTGGAAACGGGAAAAGGTGAAAACGGCATAGCCGCATTGTCGCCTCTGTCCGTTTGCCTGAGAGATTCAGCCCTTGCGAGCCTTGCACCTTCGGCACTCATTTAAGAGTTCTCCAGAGTTTTCTCCGCCTCCGGTTTCGTGCAGACGATTCCGAAGGCATCGCAGAAAAGCGCAAGCGATATTATGCGCCCATGCGCACCCGATTGCAATAGGAATTTGAGCGGGAATCAATCGTCGCGGTATTTCGCCATGAGGTCCCTGTACAAATCCGAGCTGCTCGGAGGCGTATAGACAATCGCATTCGCGCCGGCCTCGATGGTGGCGAGAATGGACTTGGGCGTCTTCCCGCCGGAAGCCATGATGGGAACCGCAGGGAATTGGGAGCGTATCTTGGCGACGATCTCGGGAGTTTGCGCACCGCCCGCCACGTTGAGTATCGCGGCGCCGCTTTTGATCCGCAGCCCGACGTTCGTCTTAGCGCTCGCCACGGTGGCGACGATGGGGATGTCGAGGACCCTGGCCATGGCCCTGATGTCCTTGTTCGGCAGCGGCGCGTTGACCACCACGCCTATAGCCCCTTGGCTCTCGGCGTCGTTTGCAAGGTAGACGCAGCGCATCCCTTGCGTGGTGCCGCCGCCCACTCCGCAGAAGACCGGCATGGACGCCGACTGTATGATCGGCGCGCTGATGGAGCGCTGGGCGGTGAACGGATGCACCGCGAGTATGGCGTCCGCATCGCAGTTCTTGATGATGGCCAAATCGGTCGAGAACAACAGGCTTTTGATGCGCCGCCCGAACACGACGATGCCCGATGCCTTCTCTATTTCCTTCGGCATCTTCAAGATGTTGTGGCGAAGCCGTGACTCGAACGGCTTGATGCCGCCGTCATCGGCGGCCATGAGTTCGTTTACGAGGGTTCTTCTCGTGTTCATAGGCGCACCTCCTTGTTGATAGCCGATTATTTTAACCTACAATGCACAGCCTGGGTAGAGTGCTCACGCCAGCATGTCGCAAGTCCATTGGGCGGCCACCATGGCGCCTTTCGCGAGCATCGACTCGTCGACGGTGTAATAGCAGCTGTGCTGCGGGTGGTCGGCGCCGATGGCCGGGTTGTGCGTTCCCACGAACACGAAGACGCCCGGTACATGTTGTAAGTACTCGGCGAAATCCTCGCCCGCAAGCGTTCCCTCGTACGAGCCGATGGCCTCTTCGCCGAGCACTTCGACAACCGCGCGCCGGGCCGCCTCAGCGCAGGTCGGGTCGTTTACCACCGACGGATTGCCCTCCTCGAACGAGAATGTGATGTCGGCGCCGAACGCATGCGAGGTCTTTCCCGCCACGCGCTCGATGCGGTCGATCATGCGCTCGCGCACA
>CADAKR010000343.1 GCA_902788545.1 uncultured Coriobacteriaceae bacterium | reverse complement strand
ATCGGCTCGCAAATCGCGGCGGCAACGGGCCTGCCGCTTTATTTCGACACCCTCGGTGTCATCCTCGCCGGCGTGTTTGGCGGATTCATTCCCGGCATCGTGGTCGGTTATGCCACCAACCTTCTCACCAGCCTTTCCGACCCAATGTCGGTGTACTGGTGCCTGACCAGCATCCTCATCGCCGTTTCCGCGGCCTTCCTCAATCGGCGCGGGTGGTTTGAAAAGCCCCTCACCATCCTCGCGTCCATTTTCGTATTCGCGCTCATCGGCGGTGGCATCGGCTCGGTCATCACCTGGTTTTTGTTTAGCGCGTTTTCCGGCGGCACGTGGCCTGAGTTCGTCGAGCTGTTCGTCACCAGTCTCGGCTGGGACATCGTCGACAAGGGCATCACCGTCATCGTTGCCGTCGTCATCATCCGCATCTTGCCCAGCTGGCTGAAGAACCTGTTTGATTTCAGTATCTGGCAGCAAACGCCGCTCGAAGGCGAAAAGCTCGAGCGCGCCCGCCACGTCGAGACGCGTCGCTTCTCGCTGCGCGCGAAAATCGTCGCCGTCGTCGCCTGCGTCATGATCATCGTCGCCGTCGTCACCACCGGCATCAGTTACACCATGTTCTTCCAGTCGAACGCCGATGCGCAGGCGACGATGGGCGAGGGCATAGCCAGCCTCATGGCCGACCGCGTCAACGCCAATCGCATCGATGACTTCATAGAACGCGGCGAGAAGATGCCCGGCTACACCGAAACTGAGCATGCCCTCGCCGAGGTGCGTGACCGCTTCCCCGAAGTGCGCTACACCTATGTCTACAAGATCGAACAAGATGGGTGCCACGTCGTGTTCGACCTCGATGCGCCCGACGGCGAAGCTGGCTATGACCCCGGCGAGGTCCTGCCGTTCGACAAGTCTTTCGAACCCTACGTCCCCGACCTGCTTGCCGGCAATCCCATCGAGCCCATCATCTCAAACGACACGTTCGGCTGGCTGCTGACCATCTATCATCCGCTCAAGAACGTCGACGGCGTGACCACCGCCTACCTCGGAGTCGACATCTCGATGGGCACCCTCGTCGCCGATGGCTACTCGTTCCTGGCGCGTATCGCCATCCTGTTCGCGGCGTTCCTCGTCCTCATCTGCGCCGTCGTCATCTGGCTGGCGGAATACAGCGTCATCATGCCGGTCAACACCATTGCGCGCGTTGCCAGCAACTTTGCCTTCCGCAGCGAAGAGGAGCGCGAGCAAAACGTCGAGTACCTGCGCGGCCTGAACATCCACACCGGCGATGAGGTGGAAAACCTATACAACGCCGTCACCAAGAACGCCGAAGACACGATGGAATACATCGCCGATGCGCAGGACAAGGCCGAAACCATCGAGCGCATGCAGGACAACCTGATCATAGTCATGGCCGACCTCGTCGAAAGCCGCGACCAGCACACGGGCGACCATGTGCGAAAGACCGCCGCGTATACCAGGATCATCATGGAGGAGATGCGCCGCGAGGGCATCTACACCGACGTGCTGACCGACGAGTTCATCGCCAACGTGGAAAAATCAGCGCCACTGCACGACGTGGGAAAGATTTCGGTGTCCGACACCATCTTGAACAAGCCGGGTCGTCTGACCGACGAGGAATTCGAGATCATGAAGGGCCACGCGCTCGCCGGCAAGGCGATTCTCGAAGACGCCGCGGGCGCCATGTCCGATCCGGGCTATCTGGAAGAGGCGCAACGCCTGGCTGCGTTCCATCACGAGAAGTGGAACGGCATGGGCTATCCGTATGGCCTGGAAGGCGAGGAGATTCCCCTGTCCGCGCGTATCATGGCCGTGGCCGACGTGTTCGACGCCCTCGTGTCGAAGCGCAGCTACAAGGATGGCATGCCCATCGAGAAGGCGCTTGACATCATCAGGAAAGAGGCCGGATCGCATTTCGACCCGCTTGTCGCGCAAGCGTTCCTGCACGCCGAAGCTGAAGCGCGCCGTATCGCCGAAGAGCACGGCGACGACCAAGGCAGCGCCACTGACATCCGCGACGACAAGTAACCCGTGGG
>CADAKR010000342.1 GCA_902788545.1 uncultured Coriobacteriaceae bacterium | reverse complement strand
AGTTCCTCGCCGATGATGGCGAAGATGAAGTCGGTTTCCGATTCGGGCAGGTACAGGTACTTCTCGCGCGAGTTGCCCAAGCCCGACCCGAAGATGCCGCCTTCGGCGAACGCGTAATACGAGTGGATGATCTGGTAGCCCGCGCCCTGGCCGCCCTGGCCGTCGTTCCACGGGTTCAGGTACAGGAAACGGTCGCCGCGATAGCTGGAAAGCACGACGGCCAGCACGGCGAACACGACGAGCGCGCCGACGGTGATGAGCATCGCGCGCAGCGGCACTTCGCCAAGCCACATGACGCCGAGCACGCCCACGGCGATGATGGCCGTCGTGCCCAGGTCGGATTGCGTGAGGAACAGAAAGCCCGTGGGCGCGGCGACGAGCAGCAGCACCTGCACGATGAACGTGCGCGAATCGGCGATGCCCGCACGCAAGTCTGAGAACAGTTTCGCGGCCATGAGGATGAGCGCGATCTTGACGAACTCGGAGGGCTGCAGGCTGATGGGGCCCAAAAGCAGCCAGCGCTGGGCGCCGAGCGCCGTTAGACCGAGCAGCGCCGTCAGCAGCAGCAACACAACCGCAACGCCCCAGACGATCCAGATGGCCGGTCCGGCCCAGAAGCGGTATGGGATGACCTTCCACAACACGAACGCGGCGACGATGCCGATGACGGCGAAAATGAGCTGGTCGGTGAGGTAGCTGGCCTGTCCCGATTCCTCGGTGATGGCCGAGATGGACGACGCCGAGTAGATCATGACGAACCCGAGCAGCGTCAACGCCAGCACGACGAGCAGCAAGACGAGCCGCGGGCCGTTCGCGTCGGGTGCGGGAACGGGACGTGATGTCTTCTCGCGCGCCATGAGCTTTAAGCTCCCTGCGCCTGCGCGCGTGCGGCCACGAGCTGCTTGAACACGTCGCCGCGGTGCTCGAACGAGCGGAACTCGTCAAACGATGCGCACGCGGGCGACAGCAACACGACGCCACCGGGACGCGCGGCTGCAAGCGTGGCATCGAGCGCGTCTTCCATGTGGTCGGCGGCGATGAGCGTGAAGCCGGCAGGCGCCTGTGCGGCAGCAGCCTTAAAGGCCTCGTGGAAGCGCGGACCGCCCTCGCCGTAGCACACGGCTACGCGAGCGTGCTTATGCGTTGCCGCGACAAGGTCGGACAGGTCGGTGCCCTTGTCGTCGCCGCCGAGCATGATGGCCACGTCCTGGCCGGGAAATGCCGCGAGCGCCTTCAGCGTGGCGTCGACGTTGGTGGCTTTGGAATCGTTGTAGCAGGCGATGCCGCGCACGCTGCCGCACGGCTCGATGCGGTGCTCGAGCGGTTTGAAGGCGACAAGCGCGGAGGCGATGGCCGCATCGTCGGCGCCGAGCGCGACGGCTACGGCAGCGGCGGCCAATGCGTTGGAAGCATTGTGCTCGCCTTTGATCTGCAGGTCGGCAGCCGTGCCGAGCACGTGCTCTTGGCCGGCAAGCGCCACATGCAGGCGGCCTTGCCCATCGAGGAACGCCGCGTTGTCGGCACCGCACTTGGCGCGCATGTCGCCGTGGATGCCCTCGGCCGTTCCCATCGGGATGTAATCGAACCCGCGCTCCTCGCGCGTCAGGCCCTTCAGCTCGCGCACCTTCGCACGCACCACATCGTTCGTGGCGTCGAGGATGGCAACCGACCCAGTTGGACGTTTCGCTTCGAGCCGGACGTCCGGCTTCGAGCTGGACGTCCGGCTCGAAGCGAAACGTCCGATGTTGTCGAGAAGCTGGAACTTGGCGTCGCGGTAGGCTTCGAGGGTTTTGTGCCAGTGGATGTGGTCGGGGGTGATGTTGAGCATCACGGCCACATCGGGAGCGAACAGGCGCGTGGAATGCAGCTGGTAGGACGACACCTCGGCCACAAAGACGCGCGTGCGACCAGCGGTGACGGCATCGAGGCACACGTCGCCGATGTTGCCCACCGCATCTGCCTCAAACCCGCATTCGCGCAGCACGTGCGCGGCGAGCGCTGTCGTGGTGGTCTTGCCGTTCGTGCCCGTGATGGCAACCCTCGTGCTGTC
>CADAKR010000341.1 GCA_902788545.1 uncultured Coriobacteriaceae bacterium | reverse complement strand
AGGGGAGTGCGCAGCTCGTGCGCCACGTCGCTGACGAACTCGCTTTGACGGCGGTTCTCGCGCGCGAGCTCGGCTTGCTGCGACTCGAGCTTCGTCACGAGCGCGTTCATCGATTCGGACAGCTCGTCAGCTTCGAGCAGACGACCGTCGGGCTCGAACGACACCGAGGCGCCGGCCCGGTAAGCCTTCACCTTCTTCAGCAGCAGGCGCAAAGGCTCGGCCAGGAAGTAGCCGATGATAAGGCTGAGCACGAACGTGAGGAACGCCGTGGGGATGAGCATGAGCAAAAGCCACCACGGCAGCTGGAAGAGCAGCTCGCAGGCAAACAAGACCAATGCGCACGCGAGCAGCGTCAACAGCGAGGCGAGAAGCGCGAAGTATGTCTGGATGCGTTTTATTGCTTGAACCTGTAACCATAGCCGCGGACAGTTTCGACCAAGCTGGGATCGTAACCGGCCTGCTCGATCTTATCGCGCAGGCGCTTGATGTGCGTGTCGACCGTCTTGGTCTCGGTGAGGTATTCCCAACCCCAGGCCTCGCGCAGCAGCTCCTCGCGCGACACGACCTTGCCGGCGTTCTTCATGAGGCTGGCGAGCAGCTCGAATTCGCGGGGCGTGAGGTCGAGCGAACCCGAGGCGCCCTTGGCAGTGTGGGCATCCTCGTCGAGCGTGATGCCGCCCGCCGTGATGGCACGCGACGCGTTCGGGAAATCGCCGCCCGAGCCACGGCGCAGCAGCGCATGCACGCGGGCGATGAGCTCGCGCACGCCGAAGGGCTTGGCCAGGTAATCATCGGCGCCCAGCTCCAAGCCGACGACCTTGTCGAGTTCGGTGTCGCGGGCGGAAAGGAACAGCACCGGCGCCGAGGAAATGGCGCGGATGCGGCGGCACAGCTCGTAGCCGTCCATGCCGGGCAGCATGATGTCGAGCACGAACAGGTCGTACTGGTTCTTGTGGGCTGCCACCAGCGCGTCTTCGCCGTTGTCGAAGACGTCGACGGCGTAGCCCTCCTTCTTCAGGGCGTAACCCACGAATTCGGTGATGGAGTTTTCGTCGTCCACGACCAGGATGCGTTTGGCTGCGTCACTCATCTTTTTGTCTCCTTTACGTTTTCACCTTGACCGCACGGATCCGATTCGGTGCATCTCCGCATGTGGCAGACGGAGAATCGACTCCCTGCGGCGGCAAAACAACCCGACGGTTTCAAGCGATTTGTTTCTAGATTGATATGATACCGTTATATGCTGAAAACGCGTTGAAACTTATGCAATGTTAACGTTCGCGAAGGAGCCCGTAGCCATCATGTTACTTGCAATCGACATCGGCAATACCCAGACCGTCATCGGCGTGTTCGATGGCGCCGATCTGCGTTACATGTGGCGCGTCGCCACGAACAAGGCCAACACGTCCGACGAGTTGCGGCTGAAGGCGAAGCCGCTGCTCGAATCCGAGGGCGTTCCCGTCGCGGACATCGACGGGTCGATTGTCGCGTCGGTGGTGCCTGCGCTGACCTCCGCGTGGAAGCGCGCGTTGGCTGCCATGCTGGGCGAAGAGCCGCTCATTTGCTCGGCTGACACGGCTGCAGGCTTGTTCCAAGCGTCGTACGACAATCCTTTCGAAATCGGTGCCGACCGCGTGGCCGATGCCGTGGCCGCCCGCATCTTGTACGGGGCTCCGGTCATCGTCGTCGACTTCGGCACGGCGACGAACCTCGAAGTCATCGACGCGCAGGGGCTGTTCGTTGGCGGTATCATCGCGCCGGGACTCGAGACGTCGGCTGCCGCGCTGTTCTCGCATGCCACCAAGCTGCCGACCATCGAGCTTGTCGACCCGGGCACGCCGATTGGCAAGAACACGGTTCATGCCATGCAATCGGGCATTGTGTACGGCGAGGCCGACCGCGTCGACGGGTTCGTGCGGCGGGTGTTCGACGAGCTCGGCTACGAGGCGCCGGTAGTGGCGACGGGCGGCCTGGCAACGACGATGGCGCCGCTGTGCAAGACCGTCACGCACGTCAGCCCCGAGCTCACGTTGGAGGGCTTGCGCTTCATCTACGAG
>CADAKR010000340.1 GCA_902788545.1 uncultured Coriobacteriaceae bacterium | reverse complement strand
TCGCGCACGAACTCGTCAATGATCTCGACGTTTTCCCACAGCGTGTGCGCGACGAGCGACCCTTTCACGTCGTCGAGCGCGCTGACGAAATCGAGCGTGAAGCCCTCGACCACGCGGAACCGCTCGTTGACGTAGTACAACAGCGAATCCATCGTGTCGAAAAAGCGGTCGTTTTGCTCATTGTTAAGAATCAAGGACGGCTCCCCCGGCAATCGTTTAGCGCACCCCATTGTACGCTACAATCGCAAGCGACCGAAAAGAGGACCGACCATGCCCATCGTCGACGCACACGCCCACATCTACCCCGAGAAAATCGCCGCGAAAGCGGTTTCGGCCATCGGGCGGTTTTACGGCGTCGAGGAATCGATGGCGGGCAAAGGGTCGACGGAGGACCTGATCAGCCACAAGGATGCGGGCATCACGCACTTCATCGTGCATTCTGTCGCCACTACGCCCAAGGCGGTTCCCGTCATCAACGACTTCATCGCAGAGCAGTGCGCGGCACACCCCGAATTCATCGGCTTCGGCACGATGCACCCCGAGTTCGAGGACGTGGAAGCCGAGGTCGATCGCGCGCTCGGCCTGGGCCTTCACGGCTTCAAGCTGCATCCCGACACGCAGCAGGTGAACATGGACGATCCGCGCCTCATGGGCTTCTACGAGATCATCGCCGGGCGCGTGCCGCTGGCCGTGCACACGGGCGATTACCGCTACGATTACTCCAGCCCACGGCGCCTTGCCCGCATCATGAAGACCTTCCCCGACCTGGTGGTCGATGCGGCGCACCTCTCGGGCTGGGCGACTTACGACATCGGCTACGACATCATGGCCGAAGAAGGGCTCGTCGGCAACGAGCGGCTGTTCATGGATGCGTCAAGCTCGTTTTCGTGGATTGGCCGCCGGCACATGCGCGAGCTCATCCGCATGTGGGGCGCCGACCGCGTCATGTTCGGCAGCGATTACCCCATGTGGGACCCCACGCACGAGCTGAACGAGATGCTGCATTGCGAGCTGACCGACGACGAGCTGGAAAAGGTGCTTTGGCGCAACGCCGAAGCCTTCTGCGGCGTGAATATCGCGTAAAACAGCCGGGCGGGATCGCCCCTCGCCCTCCTCGGGCCAGAAATCGACCCGATTTACAACTGCACGCGAATCTTGTCGATGCGGAGGTTGTCCATATCGACGACGGTGAGCTTGACTTCGCGGGGCTCTTCTTCCCCATCGGATATCGTGATGGCGTCGCCTTCGTCGGGAATGCGGTCGAACAGCGCCAGCAGCAAGCCCGCCGCCGTCTCGCATTCCAGCGCCTCCTCGGGCGCGAAGCCGATGAGCTCGACCGTTTTCCCGATGGGCATCGAGCCGTCGATCAGGAAATCGCCCGGTGCCAGCTCCACAGGCCCGCCGTCTTCCTCATGCAGGTACTCGTCGTGGATGCGCCCGACGATCTGCTCCATGACGTTGCTCATCGTGACGATGCCCGCCGTGCCGCCGTGCTCGTCGACGACCACGGCGATCTTGGTGTGCTTGCTCTGCAGCGTGGCCAGCAGCTTGTCGACCGAGATGCTCTCGGGCACCGCCGTGATCGGGCGGATGGGCAAATCGTCGTTGCTTTCCAACGATTCGGCCATGTACAAGTCCTTCACGTGCACGAACCCCACGATGCGGTCCTTGCTTCCTTGGCAAACGGGGTAACGCGTCAGCTTGTGGTTGCGCACGCGCTGCAGGTTCTCTTCGATGGGGTCGTCCAAATCCAGGCAGACCATGTCGGTGCGCGGGGTCATGATGGCCTCGGCGTCTTTATCGGAGATGTCGAAGATGTTGTCCACGTACTCGTTTTGCACGGGGTCGATGATCCCGCTTTCGGTGCTCTCGTCGATGAGCAGCTTGATCTCCTCGTCGGTGTACACCTCGTGCTCTTTATCGGGGTCGTGGCCGGCCAGGCGCACGGCGCCGCGTGTCAGCGCGTTGAGCACCCACATGACGGGGAACGTGATGCGGTAAAACACCACGAGCACCGGGGCGGTGCGCAAACACCAGCGTTCCGTCGAGAAGATGGCGAACGACTTGGGAA
>CADAKR010000339.1:2150-3815 GCA_902788545.1 uncultured Coriobacteriaceae bacterium | reverse complement strand
CTCTGCATCCAATGGGTTGCTCGTTGAGATTGCTGCAGTGAACGGGCGATTCATGATTGATTTCCTGCAGAAGTTTTCAAGCCCCATCTACGTGAACGCGTTCTTGAAAGAGCTTGATGATAACGGGATTGTGTACGACCTCCAGGATGTGCAAGAATTGGATCTTCCAAACATCAAGCTACCCTGGACGGAGTGATGAGCTTTTCCGCCTCGGTGCGCGCGTTGCGCATCGCAAGTGTTTGTCCAAGATCGCCGGGTCACACCAGGATGAGGACGCAGAAAGGAACGAACTGTATGAGTTTGCGTGAGAAGCTAAATGAGAGGCTTGATCGCGCAGAGCGCCTTTCGAAGGAATCGGGCACCGAGCGGGGAAAGGCGTTGCGCACAAGCGTGCCGCGCGAGTCCCATGCTGTGTGGGAGCCCAGGCTCGATCGGCCCGATCCGGTCGCATTGCTGCGCAGCCAGGGCAAGACGCGCGTGCAAGAGCTCCTGCCCCTGCGCTACGAGCGCATGAGCGCCTCGGCGTTCACGTTCTACCGAGGCGGGGCCCTCATCATGGCCTCCGACCTTTCGGAAATTCCTACGACGGGTGTCGTCGTGCAGGCGTGCGGAGACGCGCATATCTCGAACTTCGGCCTGTTTTCGAGCCCCGAACGTCGCACCGTGTTCGACATCAACGACTTCGACGAGACGTTGCCCGGCCCTTGGGAGTGGGATGTGAAACGCCTCGCCACCAGCGTGGAGATATGCGGGCGCGACAACGGCTTTTCAAAGAAGAAGCGCAAAGCCGCCGTGCTCGCATGCGTGCGAGGGTACCGCGAGGGCATGGCGCAATTCGCCAACATGGGGCACCTGGACGTATGGTACGAGCATCTCGATGTGGACGAGTTGCGCGAAAAGGTGGCAACCGATCTTAACGCCAAGAACAGGCAAGAGGCGGATAAGGCGATTGCCAAAGCCAAGGGCAAGAACAACGCGCGAGCCATCCGCAAGCTCACTGAGGTCAAAGATGGCCAGTTGCGCATCGTGAGCGATCCTCCCATCGTCGTCCCCATGCGAGAGCTGATACAGCAAAAGGCACCTGGGCTCGTTGCCGAGCATTTCGACGCGCAAGCGGTCGAACGGCTGGTGTGCGCGGTTCTGGCCGAGTACCGCTCTACCCTCGACCCCCACAAGCAGCTGCTTGTGAGCGAATACAAACCAGTCGATGTGGCCCACAAGGTGGTAGGCGTCGGCAGCGTGGGCACGCGCGCTTGGATAGTCGTCATGCAGGGCGCCGACGAGAACGACCCGTTGGTGCTGCAGGTGAAAGAGGCTCAGGAGTCGGTCCTCGAACGCTTTTTGGGCAAGAGCAAATTCAAGCAGCACGGCCAGCGCGTCGTCGAGGGCCAACGTTCCATACAAACCGCCAGCGACATGCTGCTCGGTTGGTGCCGGATGCCCGGCTTGGATGGCAAGAGGAAAGACTACTACGTGCGCCAGCTCTGGAATGGCAAGGGCTCGATCGACCTGTCCCTGCTTGGCCCCAAACAGCTGGAGAAACTCGCCTGTGCATGCGGCTGGACGCTCGCCCGTGCCCACGCGCGAACAGGCGACCGTTTCGCCATCTCCGCATACCTGGGCAATTCCGATAAGTTCGACAAGGCGATCGCCGATTTTGCGGAC
>CADAKR010000339.1:0-2080 GCA_902788545.1 uncultured Coriobacteriaceae bacterium | reverse complement strand
AAGCGGAATAGGAAATCGCGTCTCGTTTTCGCCTGGCATGCTCGAAAACGCGGATTGTTATTGAGCTACTTGGCCCGAATTGCACGTATAATGCACATCAGGTGCCCAAATCTAGCGGTAAGGAGCAAAGTATGAAGAACAACGTCGTCGTTGCCGTCTTCGAAGTCGAAAGCGAGGCTTTCCAGGTATTCACCGAGCTGCGCACGAAGATCACGGGCGCGGGCTACACCGCTGCCGAGGCTGCTCTCCTGAGGAACAAAGATGGCCGCATCGATATGGTCGACGGCTTCACCCTTGGCCCTGGCGCCGGCGATGATACGGCTATGGGAATCATGATCGGTTCGCTCGTCGGCATCCTCGGGGGTCCGATTGGCGTCATCCTGGGCGCCAGCATCGGCGGATTGGCTGGCAGCGCTTCGGATACCAATCGCGCGGTTGACTCGGTCAATGCCGTCGCCGTGGTTGCCGACAAGCTGTACGATGGCGAAACGGCAATCGTTGCGCTGGTGCAGGAAGAAGAGCCTGCCTTCGACGTCGTGTTCTCCGGCTACAAGACGACCATCATCCGCTACGACGCCGCTGACATCGCGGCCGATGTCGAAGAGCTGCGCAAGCTCGAAGAGCAGGTTAGCGCAGAAGTCGCGGATCAGATGAAGGCCGAACGCAAGGCCGATCGCGCCGAGCGCAAGGCTGCCCACGAGGAAAAGGTCTCGAACCGCATCGACCAGTTCATCGAAGCCACCGACGGCTCCGTCGCCAACATCGCTCCGCTGTAGGAGCCAAAAGCACCAAAAGGGGATACTCCCCAATTGGCTCAATGGTCATGAGCCCGGCATTCGAGAGGATGTCGGGCTCGTTCGGTTAACGATCGTCATGACGACGGCGAGGATTAACGGGGAAGAGGGGCTGATTCCGCGGTTCGCGGAAGATGCGTGTCATCTTCGATTGATTCTCATGGTATTCAAGAAAGCAGCCGCATACATGTGCTCTCTTGCATATTCCGTTCGCGCTGCCGATAACGTTGGCTCTTGTCGTTGCAGCCGCAGCTGCATCCAGTCCACGAGGATCAGGTTGAAGTCTTCCCGGCGGGCATGGCGCAGCTTCACTAACTCATGTCTTTTTGGTCAGTGATGTCCAAGAACACGCCCACATAGGTGATTGGCGAGCCGTCTGGCCTGCGCGTGGGTTTCCCGACGGCGCGGTACCAGCGATAGTCCCTGTTCTTGGTGAGCAGCTGGTATTCGACGTCGTAGGTCTTTTTGCCGGAGTAGTCGGCGATTGTCTCGTTGAACTCTTTAAGGACGCGCTCTTTGTCATCCGGGTGCATTTGGTCGGGATTCTTGCTAGAGCCGATATCGAAAAGACCCCAGCTGCAGGTACGGGAAGCCTAATAGCAAACTGCCCGCGCGTTGGCGCGGGCAGTTTTCGTGGAGCAATCGCTGTGTGCGTGTTGCTTACTTGGTGATTGCCGCGAACGACTCGAAGGCCTTCAGCACGGCGTCTTCGCTTGCGCCGGCGACGATGACGTCAAGGAAGTAACCGTCCTTCTCGGCAACAGCCTGGCCGAGGACGATGGTGTTGCCTTCGACCGTGATGCTCGTGATGTTGGCCGGAAGCGTGCGCGTCAGGCCGTTGAACGTGACCTCAGCGCTGTTGGACGTGTAAGCGAAGTTGCTGCCTTCCAGGGCTTTCGTCATTTCTTCGGTCTGCGACTGGAGGAACTGTTCGGCGGTCTTGCCCGAAGTTGCGCTGCTCGGCTCGACGACGCCGACCATAACTGCCGCGGAGCCATCGGAAGCAGCGGCGATCATGTCCATGGATTCGCTGCCGGCGACGCTCGAGACAACCGAGTTCATGTCCTTGAGCGTGCTGGCATCCACGAACTTCCAACCATCGGGCAGGTTGTACTTGATGCCGAACGCCTCATTGGTGTACGTGTCGGCGTCAGCAGGCACAGCCGAGGAGGCAGCGCTCGAAGCGGCGGAGCTGGTGGCCGCGCTCGAGGCAGCAGCGCTCGAGGCGGCGGCGCTGGCCGAAGCGCTTGCAGACGAGGCCGCGGCGCTCGACGAGGCGCTGCCAC
>CADAKR010000338.1 GCA_902788545.1 uncultured Coriobacteriaceae bacterium | reverse complement strand
ATGGCCATCATTCCGAATAAGGCTATCTTCATTGATTTGCATCAGAACTGCGTCCACATGCGCTTTTTCAATATGCACGAGGCTTGCGGGAGTGTTTATATCCAAGCTGGTAATCACCCCCGGAACGGACCCATGCACAGCATCTTCCTTGAATCCGTTTTGCGCAACAACGACGCGGTTATACATTGTCCCGTTAATCTCTTGAGGCTCATTGAACCGAAAGACAATCTCGTTGCACGTCTCTCGCATTTCGTAGCTGACATACGTTTCCAGCAATCGCTTGATTGGAGATTCGGCTTTTTCGAACAACGTTGCCGTGCATCCAAAACGAGATAGCTCGAAGCCATTCAGAATCTGCCGTAGTTTTTCAAGCGTTCCCCGAGCAAAACCGCAGAACTCGTCTTGAGATTCGTCAGCTATTTCCACGACACAATCGAGGCGAGGCATCGCCGCGCTTATATGACATCTACCATCTCTGCTGCCCATAGTGAGGAACGGCAAACCCATCTGATCGCCGGAAGAAACCGGTAAAAGCATGGGATCGCCATCGAGCAAGTCGCCCATACCTTCCCTAAGCAGAATCATGAAAGCCGTTCTATCAATAACCGGATGAGCAAAGAAGAACGCAAACTGAAAACGAATTAGCAAAGCCCTCTCCCTTCGTATCGTGCTTTCCGCTAACGATACTGCATTATCCCAACGATTGCGATTACGATTTTTATCACAATCGGCAATATTGCTTCACGATGCGTAGTATTCGACGATGGCCCCGAAAGATGCCGCCTGAGCCCCGAGAAGGCCGCCGTTGCAGCCAAGATGTGAACGGTAAGGTCTTTTACCGGCAGCACGATAAGGACTCTTTCCCCAGCGGCGGTAAGCAGATTTACCTCGGGCGGTAAAAAACCTTACCGTTCACAATTTGGAGGCGTTGCGGCTGAAGGAGGCCGCCAAGGTCGTGCGCGAGGGGTACGCCGAGACGCTGACGTACACGCGCTTCCCGATGGAGCATTGGAAGCGGATCCGCACCAACAACGCCATCGAGCGTCTCAACCGCGAGATCAGGAGGCGAACGCGCGTCGTCGGCACGTTCCCGGACGGCAAGAGCGCCCTCATGCTGGTCACCGCCAGGCTCAAGTACGTAGCCGACAGCGAATGGGGGTCTAGGAGATATCTGGACGTGTCGCTTCTGGAGGGATGATCATGCCGATGCTTGAGGTAACGTAAAATTTCTTGCGCACTTTGACAGCTGAACATCTTGAGATGAAGACATGGCCCATGCCCGTCGGTATGATTGGAGTTGTCTAGAAACCGATCATGCTAGGAGGCAGAGCCATGTCCAACCCCATCGTATCATTCGACGAGCAGGCCATAAAGTCAGACATCCGCGAGCTGGTGCGCCAGACGATCGAGGACACGATAAACGCGCTTCTCGACGAGGAAGCCGACCTGCTCGTGAACGCCGAGCGCTACGAGCGGACCGCCGACCGCGAGGCCTACCGCGCAGGTCACTACACCCGCAACCTCACGACGACCTCGGGAAATATCGAGGTGGCGATGCCGAAGCTCAAGGGCGCCAAGTTCGTCACGGCAGTGATCGAGCGCTACAAAAGGCGCGAGGTCTCCGTCGAGGAGGCGATCGTCGAGATGTACCTGGCCGGCGTGAGCACGCGCCGCGTCGAGGACGTCAGCGAGGCCCCCTGGGGCGCGAGCGTCTCGGCGGGGACGGTGTCAAACCTGAAGAGAAGGCCTTCGAATCGATCGGAGAATGGCGCAACCGGCCGTTGACCTGCGAGTACCGCTACGTATACGTAGGCGGGATATACCCCAAGCGGGCCTGGGGCGGCGCGGTCGAGAACGTGGCGGTGATGGTCGCCATCGGCGTGGACGACGACGGCTACCGCGAGATCATCGGCGCCGCCGAGGGCTTCATCGAGTCGACCGAGTGCTGGCGGGAGTTCCTGTCGTGGCTGAAGTCGCGCGGCCTGCGCGGCGTGAGGATGTTCATCGGCGACAAGGCCGCCGGCATGGTGGGCGCCCTGGCGGAGGTGTTCCCGGATGCGGCCTACCAGCGCTGCACCGT
>CADAKR010000337.1 GCA_902788545.1 uncultured Coriobacteriaceae bacterium | reverse complement strand
GGGTCGTGGCAGATCCACTCGTTGCCCAGCTTGGCGCCCTCGGGACAGCGGCTGAACATCCAGCCGAACAACGCGGCCGTGATCGTCGGATCAGCCTCGTGCGCCTTGCCGGCAGCGACGGCGGCGTCGGCCATGGCGCGGGTGTCGCGCGTGTTGTTGAAAACGCCCGTCGTGCCGCAGTAGATGGCGCCGGTCAGCTCGTCGCCGTACTTCGCGGAGAAATCGCGCGCGATCATCGAGCCCATGGAATGGCCGAACATGAAATACGGCAGCCCGGGATACTTCTCGCACACGACGTCCTTGAAGCGCTTTTCGTCTTCCATCATGGTATGCGGGCCCGCCTCGCCCCAATCGCCCCATGTGTCGTTGAGGATGGCGGTGGCGCCATGGCCTACGTGGTCGTTGGCTGCCACGATGAAACCGGCATCCATGAGGGCGACGATCATGTGGAAGTAGCGGCGCGAATGCTCGCCGAAGCCGTGCACGAGCTGCACGATGCCCTCGGGTTCGCATGCTGGCACGTAAATCCAGCCGACCACCTGATCGCGTTCGTTGAATGAGGGGAACTTGACTTCGTGCAACATGGCTCGCTCCTATCTTTGGAAGACTTGCGCAACACGGACGATTCGGCTCGCAGCCGAACATGACCATTATCGCCTTTTTCACGGCAAATTCACGTATCATGGGCATAAAAGGATCGGGAAGGAGTCCTCATGGACGAATGCAGGATCGGCGGCCAAACGGAAGGCGCGAGTTTCGAGGAGCTCGTCGAAGCGTGGAAGGACGACCTGCACTGGATCAGGTTCTTCGCGCGTCCATGCTGCCCCGCCCCCGATTTGGAGGGCGCCAAGGACATGCTCGACCACTTGGCAGCCGAAGTAGACGCGCGCGACGACTTCACGCCCGATCAAAAGCAGGAACTGCGTAAGGCCATCGAAGCCCGCAAGGAATGGTACCCGACATCGGGCCTGTGCCGCACGAAACGCAGTTAGCGCAGGCGCCCTACCGAGATTCCAGATAAGCGCTCACGCCGCCGAAGACCTGCTCGTATTCCGCGCCGAACTCCTTCACGAGCGCATCGATGTCGGTGCTCGCGCGCAACCCCTCGTTGCCGGGCCGAAGCGCCTCGGTGATATCGCTTGCCAACACGCCGAGCTTGGTGAAGCCAAGGTTCATGCACACGCCCTTGGCCGCATGAGCCGCTTCGAAGGTCGCCGTTTCGTCGCCGCCATTCCAAGCCTCGGCGATGGCGGGACATGTCGTGTCGGTGAGGAACTTCTCGAGGATTCGCGCGATGAGGGCGTCGGATTGCAAACGCGCCCGGGCATCATCGTAGTTGCCGCCTATCTGCGCATACAGCTCTTCGATTGTCATCTGCTAGCTCCGTTCTGCTTGCTCGGCCACGAGGTAGCGCTCGAAATCGCCCTGATCGAGAGGCTTCGAGAAATAATAGCCCTGGATGTAGTCGCAGCCCATATCGCGGACTTTCGCAGCCTCTTCAGCTGTTTCCACGCCTTCGACCACGGATTTCAACCCCAGGGTTTGCGCCAGCTTGATCGCTGATTCCACGATGCGGAAGTCGTTTAAGGCCGTCGCCTGCCGAATCATGCTCATGTCGAGCTTCATCACGTCGAGCGGAAGCACGCTCAGCGAGGCAAGCGAAGAATAACCGGCGCCGAAATCGTCAAGCTCGGCGGAAAAGCCCTTGCTGCGCAAGTCGCGCAGCGTCCCGATGACCGCATCGGGATTGTCCGCATAAGCCGTTTCGGTGAGCTCGATATGAAGCAGGGAATGATCGACGCCGTATTTATCAGCCAGGGCGGCAAGGCGATCGGGCAAATCGGACACGTCGAAATCGAGACGCGATGCATTCACCGAGATGGGAACGATGGGCAGGCCCTGATCGATGCAGCGCCTGATTTCCTTGCACGCCTCTTCCCACACGAACAGGTCGAGCTTCGTGATGAAGCCGTTGCGTTCGAAAATGGAAATGAACAAGCCGGGGCTGATGGATCCCAGTCCAGGATGCGACCAGCGCACGAGAGCCTCGGCACCGCCCGGCTTGCCGGCGCGCACGTCGTACTT
>CADAKR010000336.1 GCA_902788545.1 uncultured Coriobacteriaceae bacterium | reverse complement strand
CAGCAACACGCGCATCGATTTCAAGCCCATCGCATATCCCACGGTGGCTGCGGCGTTCGAGGCCTTGAAAGCCGGCGAGATCGATTGCGTGTTCCCTGCCAACCTCGGAAGCTACGATGGCGAGCTGCTCGGCGCAGTCATGACCCCTCCGATAGTGAGCACCGATATCTGCGTTGTGGTCCGCGAAGCTAACCAGCAATCATTTGCGAACAAGGAGCACGTGGTCGTCGCCGTCAACGAGGGCAACCCCAATTACGAGGCGTTTTTGCGCGACCACTACCCCACATGGAACATGGTCTTTTACCCGACCACGGACGATTGCCTGAAGGCAGTCGCGGACAACGTCGCCGACTGTGTCTTGATCAGCAACTTCCGCTACAGCAACATCGCCCGCCAATGCGAGAAACTCCACTTGACTGACTTGAAGAGCAACGTGGACGTCGATTACTCCTTCGCCGTCGGCGCTGGCCAAATGGAGCTGTACTCCATCCTTTCGAAAGTGGTCAACCTGGTTCCGAGCTACACGGTCAACTCCGCGATATCCCGATACGCATCCGCTGATGCCAAAACCACGCTGATCGACGTCATCGAAGAGAACCTGGGAATCGTTTTGGGCATCCTCGCCGCAGTGCTGCTCGTGATCCTGGCTTTGTTCATACGGAGCAGGCGCGCGGAGAAGAAGGCGAACGAGCTTATCGCCGCCACGGAAGTCGACGCCCTCACCGGACTCTACAACAGGGACTACTTCTTCGAGTACGCCAATCGGATGTACCAAGAGCACCCGGATACCCCCATGGACGCCATCGTCATGAACATAGAGCGGTTCCATTCCGTGAACGCCTTGAACGGCTGGGAGGTTCCATTCCGTGAACGCCTTGAATGGCTGGGAGTTCGGCGATCGCGTCTTGCGCGCCTTGGGTGACGAGATCCACGCCGTCAGCATCGAGACCGGCGGCATTGCCGGCAGGTTCGGCGCGGACCGCTTCGACTTGTATTGCCCACACGGGATAGACCACAAATCCCTCTTCGACCGCTTGCAAAACAAGCTGAACACCCTTTCCCACAATGTGAACATCCGCTTGCGCATGGGCGTCATGGAATGGCAGGCGGGGCTTGAGCCCGTGCAGATGTTCGACAGGGCACGCACGGCGTGCAGCATGGCCCGCGGGCATTACGCCGAGCACCTGATCGTGTTCGACGAGGAAATCCGCGATCGCGAAATCTTCGAGCAGCGCCTGATGAACGACTTGCGTCGGGGCTTGGATTCGTATGAGTTCGAGGTGCACTACCAACCGCAATACGACATCCGAACCGATCCGCCAAAGCCCATCGGGGCCGAGGCGCTCGTGCGGTGGCGTCATCCCGAACTGGGCCTGATTCCCCCAGACGACTTCATCCCCCTCTTCGAGCAGAACGGCCAGATCGGCATTCTCGACAAATACGTCTGGCAAGAAGTCGCACGGCAAATCGCCCGCTGGCAAGACGGATACAACGTGACGGTTCCCGTTGCCGTCAACTTGTCGCGCGTCGACGTGTTCGATTCCGAGTTGGAAAAGACGCTCGAGGACACGCTCAGGCAGAATGGGCTCGACCACAGCGCCTTGAAGCTGGAAGTCACCGAATCCGCCTACACCGAGAACGCCACCCGGGTCATCAAGGTCGTCGAGAGCCTGCGCAAGTCCGGCTTCAAAGTCGGCATGGACGATTTCGGGATGGGCTACTCCTCCTTGAGCATGCTTTCCTCCTTGCCGGTCGACGCCTTGAAGATGGACGGGGTGTTCATCCAAAACATCGAGCATGACGCGAAAGACGCCCAGCTTGTGGCGCTCATACTCGGCATTGCGGACACCCTGAAGATCCCCGTCGTCGCCGAGGGCGTGGAAACCGAAGCGCAGATGGCGTTTTTGAAGAACCTGGGATGCGAGATGGTGCAGGGCTTCTACCTTTCCCGCCCGCTCCAGGCGCCAGACTTCGAGCGTTTGTTCTTCGAGAGCGTGAAACCCGACGATCCAGGCACGGCCACCTCTTAAACGGGCGGCAGGCGAAAGGCTGTTATGCACTCACTACGGACAAAGATGACTCTCTTGACGGTTTTATCGGTCGTCGTTGCCGTGGTCGTCATCAGCGCCATAAGCGCGGTTTTCATAAAGAACAGCGAGAACGTCGAATCCGACCAGCTGCTCCTCATGCTGTGTGAAACCGGCGAGCATAACCTGAATTACTACTTCGACAGCGTGCAAAAATCTGTGGCGAAAGTCGCCTCGCACGTCGAAGCCGACTTGGACGGCCTCGAGCCTGACAAGCTCACGCGCCACGTGGCCTCGGTGGAGCAGTATTTCGACCAGCTGGCCTATAAGACCAACGGCGTGCTGACATACTACTACCGCATAGACCCTGCCATTTCGGACACGGTGAAGGGCTTTTGGTACACGAACCTCGATGGGAACGGCTTTGTCGAGCATGAGCCCACCGATATTTCGCAGTACGACACAAACGACACGTCACAACTAGTCTGGTTCACCGTGCCGAAGAACACGGGCAAACCCGTTTGGCTGCCGCCCTACATCACCGACAACCTGAACACCCGCGTCATCTCATACAACGTTCCCATCTACTGGAAGGGGACGTTCGTCGGCGTCGTGGGTATCGAAATCGACTACTCCACCATGGCTGAGCAAGTGGAAAGCATCAGGCTGTACAACAATGGCTACGCGTTCCTCAGCGACGATGCCGGAAACATCTTCTTCCATCCCTACATCGACGTTGCAACCTTGGCGGAAGACACCGCCCCCAGTGTGCCCAGCGGCATGACGACCAGCGACACGTTCTACCGTTACACCTACAACGGCGTCGAGAAGCGCGCCGCATGGCTGCCGCTCTCTAACGGCATGCGCATCAACGTTACCGTCCCCGTCGCCGAAACAGATGGCGAATGGCAGACGCTGATAC
>CADAKR010000335.1 GCA_902788545.1 uncultured Coriobacteriaceae bacterium | reverse complement strand
TTCGATATTCGGCTGTCAAAGTGCGTTGATCGGGTAAATCTACTCAGCTTCGAAAAACTTCGGATTATCCCTTGACTTCATATAGCTGGTCTCCTTTCGCCTGCTCCGAAATCCCAGAATCCTGAAACTGAGGTTAGGCGCCTTCCTCGATCGACCTGATGAAGTCCTGCATCGCGCGATCCTGCTCCTCGTCGAGGACGCTTTCGGGCGCCTCGTCAAGCAGCTTGACGACGATGTCGTGGGCGCGTTCGACCGAATCGCGCTGGCCGCCGGCCTCCCATTCGTCGGAATTCGCCCAATCGGAGACGCTGGGCTCCCATGCCTCGAGGCAGTAGTCGAGCGTTTCCTCGCGGGCGAGGAAATTGGCGCCGAAATCCTCCTCGAGGATCTGGTCAATCCCCATATGCTCCTCGCTGAACGTCATACCGCCGACAAGCAGGCGGACGCGGGCGATCAGCTCGTCGTCGAGGACGGTCTTCTCGAGCGATGACGTCATGAGGTTGGAAAGGGCCCCGGCTGTCTGGCTCGTCACGTCGCAACCGGCCAGCGCGGCGTAGAGGAAGCTCTGCATGGTCTCCATGCCGGCCTGGTAGTCGATGCACTTCGACGATGTCACGCCGGTCTGCGCACGCGAGGGCAGGTGATAGAACTCGCGCTGCATCTGCGTCGACGCGGCAAGCATGAGAATCGTGTCGGGATGCGCGCATTCCCACGAGGCCGAGCGCATGTAGCCGTACGTGAGCGACGCAGACACGACGACGGGCACGCCCGGACGGATGAGCTCGGCAAACACGAGTCCCGCCAACTCCTCGGCAAGCGACAAGATGACCGTCGCCAGCGGATACACCGGCGACGTGATGCCCGACATGGGCGCCGACACGATGACGACCGGCTGGTTCGCCTCGGCATAGACCTGAATGCCATCGCAGGCGAACTGCGAGTAGAACAAAGGCGAGTTCGGGCAGACGATATGCCAGGTCACGTAGTGGTCATCGGTGTAGTCATCGCTGCCGAACCCGATGTTGTACAGGCGGATGACCTCTTCCTTCTTTTGGATGGTTTCCAGGCTCATGGGGCTGAGCAGCGGCTTGTCGCAATGTTTGAACGACTCGTACATTCCCACGATGCCGCGCATGCGCTTGTCGACGTCGTTGAGCGAGACGGGCTCGTAGCCGCCGATGTCGATGTTGGGAAGCGCTTGGTAGAGCATCTGCAGTTCCGCAAAGTCTTTACGGGTTGCCTGCCGGCGCGTCCCGTCGTAATCGCGTACGAACACTTCCCCACCGTTCGGGTGTATGAGGATGCGGTCGTCACCGACCACGACGTCATGGGCATGGTTGGGGGCTTCCAGCTTGAAACGGGAGGGCGCCAAGTCGACGCACCGCTCGATTTCCTTCTTGTCGAAGTACACGATATGGTCGCTCACCTTGTACCCGTGCTTCTTGAACACCTCTATGGCCGCATCCGACTCGAACACGACGCCTTTCTTCGCGAGCAGCTCGCACGCCTTCTCATGCACGACCTGCATCTGCTCGACGGAGAGCACATCCAATTGACCTGCTACGTTCATCTACAAAACTCCTTGCACGTTCTTCGTTTCCCTCTATTTCAGCCAGCAACGCCTTAAGCGGGATTGCTGTACTTTCCAATGTATCTATCGATCATGTCGCGGCCGAAATCGCTGACGCGGAAGAATACGCGCAGCTTGCCGTTGTCGTCGAGATCGCAGCGCGATTCGTCCAAAAGCCCGTTTTCCTTTGCGGTGTCGAGCGCCTCGCCGACATCCTTGCGCGTCAACAGCTTATACGAACCGTAATTTGGCTTGAGCGCCTCGATGACGTCGTCGGCGCAGTAATCCTGCCCGTCCATGAATTGCTTCACGATGGCGTAGTACAGCGGCATCAGATCATTGCTCATGCTTCATCACCTTTGCCCTTCAACAGGTTCGCCGGGTTGACGGCAATGCAGAATATGCCGACGACCATGATGAGCGCGCCCACCCACTGGATTGGCTCGAGCGGCGGGAAGTCGGCGGACATGCCGCCAAGGTTGAGCACGCCCATGATGATCCAGATGAAGAACGGACCCCAGAACGCATACAT
>CADAKR010000334.1 GCA_902788545.1 uncultured Coriobacteriaceae bacterium | reverse complement strand
ATCTACAGCGCACCTTGATTGCGCAGGCGGGTCTTCTCGTCTTCGGTGAGCGCTTGACCGCGCGCGATGGCGAAGACCTTCTCGCCGGGGCATTCCACGTTCGCATCGAGCGCGCTGGCCACGCCGAACGAGAAGTCGAGGATGCGCTTGGACAGGTCGTCGGGCGTGTTGCGCATGACGAGCACCACGACATCGCCGGACTTGACCGCGCGGGCCACGCGCTCGACATCGCCGTAGACAACCGGCTTGATGACCGTGAGCGGGCGCGTCGTGGCATACGACGAGGGCGTGGAGCTGGAATAGGCCTCATACGGGTCGTACGGGGTGAACGTCGGGGTCTCAGTGGGCTCGAACAGCGAGTCGTACCCTTCCGAGCGGGAAGAATGCGAGCTGGTCGCGTTGGCTGGCTCGGAGTTGAACGGCTGACGCGCCGAACGGCGGCTGTCGTCGAGCGGATCGCGCTGCAGGCGGTCGGGGACGCGCGTGTATTCCTTCACGTCGTCAGACGAGACGAGGTTGGAGGCGGCGCTGTCGCCATGGCCGAAACGGCTGGTCGAACGCGACGAGCGGGACGTGCGAGCGGTGGCAGGACGATAGGCGCCGCTAGCGGGCTCGTCGCCGTAGCTGCTGCCGTAGTCGTCGAAGCCGTCGTCGTAATCGTCGTCGGCCTTGTCGTAATCGTCGTAGAATTCCTCGTCCTTATGGCCGAAACCGAGACGCGACTTCAACCCGCCGAGCATGTCAGCTGCACTGTCCGTAATAGCCATCAAATCACCTGTTTCACTTGCGCGGTCAGATGCCTATATAGTACCCGAATACATGTCAATAAACCGCAACCGCCCGAAATTCCCACGCAATTGCGTCCAACGTCGCGCGAACGCCGCAGCAGAGTCTGGACAGGCAGAGTCCTCGAGGTGCACTTTTAGCCAAAAGGACCAAAAGGGGATGCTCCCCTTTTGGTCAGAGACCCAGCTGGTGCTGTTTAGGCGGGGCGGAAGATGGCGCGGCCGATGCGGACGATGGTGGCGCCTTCCTCGATAGCGATCGGCCAATCGTCGGTCATGCCCATGGAAAGCTCGGTGCAGTCGCGGAAATCGGACTGCAGCTCGTCGCGCAGGGCGCGCAGGCCGGCGAACGCCTTGCGGGCGGCGGCCATGTCGCCGAGCGGGGCCATGGTCATAAGGCCGCGCACCCGCACGTTCGGCAAGGCGGCGCAGCATTCGGCCAGCGCGCGCACGTCGGCGGGCGCCAGGCCCGATTTGCTTTCCTCGCCCGACACGTTCACTTCCAAAAGCACGTCTTGCACGATGCCGTGTTCGCGCGCGACCTCGTCGATCTTGCGGGCGTGACGCTCCTCGAACAACGAGTGGATCAGCGTGGCGCGCCCCACGATGTCGCGGATGCGGCGCGACTGGATGTTGCCGATGAAGTGCCATGTGGCATCCGTGAACTGATCGGCCTTGAGCATCAGCTGGTCGGGGCGGTTCTCGCCGAAGTTGCGCGCACCCTGCTTAATGGCACACGACACCTCGTCGGGCCCCACGGTCTTGGAGACGGCCACGACCGCGACCTCCCCCGCCGCACGTCCCGCACGCGCGCATGCCTCGGCCACCTGCGCGGCAACCTCTTCGTATTTCACGTTCGTTTCCATCGTCGTTCCTCTTCTCTTAAGCCGGACGTTTGGCTTCGAGCAAAACGTCCGACGCGGCAATCATCCTAACAGGCAGCGTTAGCCCGCCAGACGTTGAGCTCGAAGCAAAACGCCCGGATCGGGGCAATGTATAACCGATCACGTGCGAATGGCCGCTGCGGCATGGCGACCGCAAATGCCGCCCGAAGCGCGATACGAGAAGTAGCGGTCGGAATGGCAAACGGTGCAGATGCCGGCATCGGCGATGCGGTTTTCCACCACGCCAGCGCGCATGAGGTCGACGGTAACCACACTCGCCAAGGACACGTGGCGCTTATCCGCAAGCACGTCGGCGCCGAACTCATCGCTAAACTGCGAGGCGATTTCCTCGCTCGTCTCGAAGCACTCCTCGTGGATATGCGGCCCGATGTAGGCGTTGAAGCCGCTCGCGTCACGGACGTCAGCCGCCAGCGCGTCCGCCGCTTTT
>CADAKR010000333.1 GCA_902788545.1 uncultured Coriobacteriaceae bacterium | reverse complement strand
CCGGGATGACAAGCTCCACGCGATAGACGTTGGGGCCCACATTCTCGCTGTTGCCGCAGTAGCCCCTCGCCGTGTCCACCTTCGCCTTGACGGAACCTCCCAAGATGCGGACCTTGCCCGCATCCTTGTCGCTCAGGGGGTTGATGCCCGTTGCCAGGACCGTGCCGCCGGTGATTGCGATCCTGGCGTCGCCCGTGGCCTTGCCGGTGCCGATGGTACCCGCGGAGATGTACCCGCCATCGATCAGGATCTCGCCGTCGAGTTCGCCGTCATTGGAGTTGCCGTCGTAGTAGTAGGCACCGATGTTGCCCGTGTGGACCGTCCCTCCGCTTATGGTGATGTCTCCGCGCACGTCAGCATACTTGCCAGTTCCGATGCCGGCTGCGCAGCGGCCACCGTAGGCAGTCACGTCACCGCCGTCGATGGTGATGTCGCCGACCTGTCCTGCGATCCAGTTCTCGGTTCCGCCTGGAGCTCCGATGCCCGGGGCATAGTCGCCGCCGGCTGCCGTGACCGTGCCTCCAGAGATCTGTATCGAATCGACGTTGCCGCCATTCCCTGAATTCCAGGGAGTTCCCGCGCCGATGCCGGCCGCCCATGCCGGAGCATATCCCTGGACCTTTCCGCCCAGGATGATGATGGCGTGGGCATGACCATCGGCAGCGGACCCGATGCCTGCTCCAGCAAGGCCGTAGTTGTAGGTCTTCATCTCCCTGGCCTTCTCGTCCCAATACTCATAGGAGTCTGTGAAGCCGTCGCCGCGTCCGGTGGCATCGCAGCCATCCTTGAACACGAGGGTTCCGCTGTCGCTCTCGCTGTCGGAAACCTTCTTTCCGTTGGACGAGCCACCGATTCCCGCGGAGGCGCCGTTTGCGTCGCCACCTCCAAAGGCCTCGATGTATGCGCCGTCGGCAAAGGTCGCCTGCGCGCTTCCCTGCACCTCGATGCCTGCCGCGGCATACGGCCCAATGAAGGAGCTCTTCTCGCTTGCTGGATCCCCTCGGAACGTGACGTGCGAATCGTCGGTCACCGCGATGGGCGCAACGTCGTTCTGGTCATCCGAAAGGTGCCTGTTGTCGATGTGGGCGTCGTTCAGCCAGAGATAGACCTCCTCGGAGGACGAGGCGTCCACCTTTATCTGCACGTTGGAGGCGCTTCCCGTAAAGGTGTAGGTCCCCCCATGCTTGATGTTGTACACGTTGAGGACGGAGGCGTCCGAGGCATCCGATGTGAGGTTGACGGAGGCGCCATCAGACAGTTCCTTCGACACCTCTTGCAGCTTCATCGAGGCAAGCTTTGCCGCGGCGGTACTCTCATGGGCAGAAAGAGCCGCTTCCTTCACCTGGGCCGTTGTAAGATCCTGGCTGAAGGCCGTGGTCGTCGTGTCCGGCAGCAGCTCCCCAAGCAGTGCCTCGGAGAGCGAGGTAGCACTTCCGGTGGATGGCGTGCTCGAGCCACCGCTCGGAATGCTGGCCCCGCCTTCTGCAAGAGCGGCGGTTGCGCCGCCGCCCCGAATAATCACAACGCAATCGAAGTTTTCCATCTCCGCGTTGATGCTGTCGAGTGCGGCAATGATGCTTTTCTCGACGGTTTCGCCCTGCATCGTCGCAGCGAAAAGTTTCACTTGAAAAGAGAAACCGAAGTCGTTGTCGTTCAGTTGGTTACAAAAATCTTCGTAACCTGCGGCATTCTCGCTT
Source organism: uncultured Coriobacteriaceae bacterium (assembly GCA_902788545.1). Taxonomy (GTDB): domain Bacteria; phylum Actinomycetota; class Coriobacteriia; order Coriobacteriales; family Eggerthellaceae; genus UBA9715. The sequence goes on along the minus strand of CADAKR010000333.1, from coordinate 429 downwards.
GAAATCACGGCGATGCGCTGTGTGAAAAGCGGCAACGACAATTCTTTTTGCAAGTCGAAAACACCTGCCTCCTTCAATTTCGCGACGATTTCCATGCGTTTTCGCGCCATATCACCGATGGTGTAGGTCGGGTCGATGTCGCTCACAATCCACGAGAATCCGAATGCCTCGTGGAAGTTTGCCGTCACGCGCAGCAACACCTTCATGCCTGCGTGCAACGGCTGGCCGGTCGTGCGCTCGAAGCGCGGTCGCAGCCGTTCCCATGTCGTTTTCCAACATTTCGCGGAGGCTCGCGCCACAGGCGTACTGCCGAAAGCATCCTTTTGCACGAGTTCCATGTAGCAATGGCCGCGCACCTCGCGCATCTCTGAGAGTTCCGCCTCGACCCAGTATTCTTCGTCGAGCGATATCTCGATGGCGTCGCGCACC
>CADAKR010000332.1 GCA_902788545.1 uncultured Coriobacteriaceae bacterium | reverse complement strand
GTCGGCATGACGTCCGACAACAAGGATCCCGAGGAATGGTACGAAGTCGTCCACAGCAGGCCCAAGGGCGGCGGCCGCAGCGACCACAAGAAAGAGATGGAGCGCAAGTTCAAGAGCGACGATGACCCCATGAAAATCGCCATCGTCGTGGACATGTGGCTCACGGGATTCGACGTGCCGTCCCTTTCCACGATGTACATGTACAAGCCCATGCACGGACACAACCTCATGCAAGCTATCGCACGCGTGAACCGGGTCTACAAGGGCAAAGAGGGCGGCCTCATCGTCGACTACATCGGCATCGCCAGCGCTCTCAAGAACGCGATGAAGTCGTACACCAACCGTGACCGTAAAAACTACGGCGACATGGACATCGCCAAGACGGCTTATCCGAAATTCCAGGAGAAGCTTGAGGTGTGCCGGGATCTCCTGTTCGGGCTCGACTACCGGGAGCGCATCTTCACTAACAGCAAGGAAGAGCTTGCGGATTGCATCGTGGAGGGTACCGACTGGCTGCTCGATCACGGAAGGGAAAGCGTACGGGACGACTTCCTCAAGCAGGCGCAGTTGCTCGCTGCTGCCGAGAGCCTTTGCAAGAGCATGGTCTCGGAGGAAGACCAGCACGAAGCCGCCTTTATCGAGGTCTTACGCGTACAGGTGATGCGCATCCTCGGCAAAACCGGCGGCGGTGGCGGCGGCATGACCTACAAGGAGTTCAACAAGCGCGTCTCCGCAATCCTCGAGCAGTCGGTCAAGACCGACGGCGTCATTAATCTCTTCGAAGACGGAGGGGTCGAGGTATCGCTCTTCGATGAGTCGTTCCTCGAGGAAATCCGCAAGATGAAGGAAAAGAACATCGCGCTCGAGACTCTGAAAAGGCTCATCCAAGAGCAGGTGAGGCAATACGGGAGAACCAGCGTAGTCAAGGCGCAGAAGTTTTCTGAGATGCTGCAGAAGTCAGTGAACGGCTACCTCAATGGCATGCTCACGAACGCCGAGGTAATCGACGAGCTGCTTGCGATGGCGAAGGAAATGATGCGCGAGCGCGAGGAGGGCGCCGAGCTTGGTCTCAATCGAGAGGAACTTGCTTTCTATGACGCGCTCACGAAACCGCAGGCAGTGAAGGATTTCTACAGCAACGACGAGCTCGTAGCCATCACAAAAGAACTCACTGAAGCGCTGCGCAAGAACGCTACCATAGATTGGCGGGAGAAGCGCAGTGCTCGCGCCGCAATGCGGAAGGCGATAAAGCACCTGCTCAAGCACCATCGTTATCCGCCAGAGGGGCAGAAAGAGGCCCTTGAAACAGTCATGAAGCAATGCGAGCTCTGGGCTGACACTCAGATAGAGTTCTAAGGGGAGCACATGGCACGAGCCAAAAAGAAGGAGAACACGCAGGAAATCGGCTTCGAAGAGCAAATCTGGAAAGCCGCCGACAGCATGCGCGGCCACATCGACGCCTCCGAATATAAAAATGTCGTCCTGGGCCTGATTTTCCTGAAGTACATCTCGGACAGCTTCGAACAGCTGCATGACAAGCTCGTCGAAAACGGCGAGGGCTTCGAAGAAGACCGCGACGAATACGAGTCCGAGAACATATTCTGGGTTCCCAAGGAGTCCCGTTGGGAAAAGATTGCCGGCAAAGCCCATACGCCCGAGATTGGCAAGGTTATCGACGATGCGATGCGCGGCATCGAGGACGAGAATCCGACCCTCAAAGGGATTCTGCCTAAAAACTTCGCGCGTCAAGAACTCGACAAGCGAATGCTCGGCGACGTCGTCGACCTGTTCACCAACGTGAAGATGGCTGAGGGTGGCGGGACCAGTGACATCCTCGGTAGGACTTACGAATACTGCCTTGCGAAATTCGCCGAGCAGGAGGGCAAGAACGCCGGCGAATTCTACACTCCCACCTGCGTGGTCAAAACGCTTGTATCCGTTATCGAGCCGTATCATGGCCGCGTGTACGATCCCTGCTGCGGGTCTGGCGGCATGTTTGTGCAGTCGGCGAAGTTCGTTGAGCATCACGCGGGCAGCATCAACGACATTTCGGTCTATGGACAGGAGAGCAATCCGACCACGTGGAAGATGGCGAAGATGAACCTCGCAATTAGAGGCATCGACGCCGA
>CADAKR010000331.1 GCA_902788545.1 uncultured Coriobacteriaceae bacterium | reverse complement strand
ATGAGCGCCAGCACCGGCGCGAGCTTCTCCGCGATCCGGAGCTTGCGCATCGCATCGTCGCCATCGCGGTAGTCGATTGAAATCTGCAGGCTGGCCGTGCCGCGCATCATGCAGATGCCCGCATATGCTTCGGCGCCCAGAAAGCGCGTCATGCTCTCGTAGCGGAACTTCGGGATGAGCGGCAGGTCCTTCGCGCATGCCGCGGGATTGTACCCGACCATGGGCGTTTCCAAGCCGAGATCGTCCAGAATGGGATCGAGCTCTGCGCGGAACTGCCGGTATGAGGCTTCGATCTCGGAGACCTGATGGAAGGGGCCGGTGGAAATCTCGAGCTGCGCGGCGGGTTCGATCGTCACGGCGACGTTTTCACGCGACAGGCCGATGATGCTGGCGCCTTCCTTGTGGGCCTCGTCGTAGAACGGCGCCAAGCGCTTCAGCACGTCGTGCACGCCGCCTGGTTCGTCATACGACACGGGCGTGCTCGCCCCCTTGTGGAGCAGCACGTGCTCGAGCTCGAAGCCGAGCGTGCGGGGACGCTTGTCGCCGCCTTCGAACAGCGCCACGAGGTTGGCGCGGTTGATGTCGTGAAACGCGGTCTTTTCCATGGGAGCCCCGTTCGCATTCGCTTCTCGCACAGTAACTAATACATATTGTAACGGTTATACCCGGCGGTCCCGTTTCCGCACGGGGCAAAACCGTTGCGATATGATGCAGCCATGAATAAGCGATTGGGCATAGCATGCGCCGGCATTGCCGCGGCGTTGGCAGCTGGGGCGTGGCTGTGGCGGCGGTACGGGCCGGCCACGTATGTGCGTTTCAACACGATGTTCGGGCGCGCGAAGGTATACCAGGTCCTCGATGACGACGGCTCGCCGGTGCGCCTGCTGGAAGTGGGCGGCATCGTGCAGTCGGGCACATACCTTGACGAACGGTACGCCGAGCTGGTGTTCGAGTACCTGAAGCGCTATGACCTCATGTTCGAAGGGTCCCATCCCATACAGCGCGTGCTCGTGCTGGGTTGCGGCGGCTACGATTATCCCGAGCACCTCGTGGCACACCACTCGTCCCTCATCGTCGACGCGGTGGAAATCGATCCGGCGATAACGGCGATCGCACGGCGCTACTTCTTCCTCGACCGCGTCATCGAGGAATACGACACCGCAGCCGAAGGCCGCCTGAATCTGATTTGCGATGACGCGCTGAATTACCTGATGACGACCGACCAGCGCTACGACGCTATCGTGAACGACGCGTTCGACGCCGGCACTCCCCCCGCCCACCTGACCACGCGCGCATTCGCCCAAGCCGTGTACGACCACTTGAACCCTGGAGGCCTGTACCTGACCAACATCGTGTCGGCCTTGGAGGGACCCAACGCCTCATTCCTGCGGGACCAGGAATCGCTGCTCGAATCGGTGTTCGGCAACGTACGCATCGTGCCCTGCGCCGATGAGGACCACACCGAATCCGACAACGTCATCGTCATGTGCACGAAATAAGTGCCCGTTGGGGCTATACCGACAAGCTCGCTTCTCTTTTCATGGTAAGGTGTTCGCATGAGCAGACTCGACAAAATACCGCAGCCTGTACGCGAGGGAATCGCGCTCGCCCTGTTCGTCGGAGCCGTCTCGGCAACGGCGGCGAACATGCTGCACCAGCCGCTTTTCTTGCTCGGCGGTGTCATCCTGTTCGCCGTGTTTTACTTCTTGCGCATCAACCCGCAAGTCAAAGCTGCTTACGAGCAAGAAGCCGCCGCACAGGACCAATACGCCGACGATGCAACATATCAACCCATCCTCGACCGCTTCGCAAGCGACGGCAACGAAGACGCACTCTTCGACGGGTACAACGCCTGGAAACAGGGCCCCCACGACAACGAGGTGCGCTTGCGCTTCCTGCAGGAAGCCATCCTCTCGCTCATCGACGCAGGCAAGATTTACCGCATCGAAGAGCTCATGAGCGACGTCGACAAGCTGGCGGCGACCGAAGGGCTTTCCGACCGCTTCGAAACGTTCCGCGCCGAATGCGACCGCCGCATCGCCGATATCGCCCAGCAGCGGCTCGCCCAACCGGAGCAAGCAGACGAATAGCCCGACGCGGGAGGGGAGCATCTCGCCCAAATCCACCTCGCTTG
>CADAKR010000330.1 GCA_902788545.1 uncultured Coriobacteriaceae bacterium | reverse complement strand
AGGGAGGTGAATGCTAGTGACTGAAATCACCGCTCAGTCCATCGACGAGGCCCTGCGCAAGCAGTTGGCGATCCTCGAGATGGGCGTTGACTCGCGTGAGGTCGGGACGGTCATCCAGGTCGGCGACGGTATTGCACGTGTCGACGGCCTCAAGAGCGCGATGGCCGGTGAGCTGCTGGAATTCATCGGTGAGGGCGGCAAGACCGTTTACGGTCTGGTCCAGAACCTCGAGGAAGATGAAATCGGCGCCGTTCTTCTCGGCGATGTCACCGCAATCAAAGAAAACGACCAGGTTCACACCACTGGTCGAATCATGGACGTGCCGTCGGGCAAGGGTTTGCTCGGCCGCGTCGTCAACCCGCTGGGTATGCCGATCGACGGCAAGGGCCCGATCGAGGCCGAGGGCATGCGCCCGGTCGAGTTCAAGGCTCCTGGCGTCATCAGCCGCAAGCCTGTGCATCAGCCGATGCAGATGGGCATTCTCGCAATCGACTCGATGGTGCCGATCGGCCGCGGTCAGCGCGAGCTGATCATTGGCGACCGCCAGACCGGCAAGTCGGCCATCGCCATCGACGCCATCATCAACCAAAAGGGCCAGGACATGATCTGCATCTACGTTGCAATCGGTCAGAAGGCCTCGACGGTTGCCGGCGTTGCCGAGACGCTTGAGCGCTTCGGCGCAATGGAGTACACGATCATCGTGTCCGCCACCGCATCCGACTCCGCTCCGCTGCAGTACATCGCTCCCATGGCTGGCGCTGCGATGGGCGAGTACTTCGTCTACACCGGCGAAGACGGCCAGCCCGCTGGCCCCGAGAATCCGGGTCGCCACGTGCTCATCATCTACGATGACCTGTCCAAGCAGGCTGTCGCTTATCGTCAGATGTCGCTGACGCTGCGTCGCCCGCCGGGACGCGAAGCTTACCCGGGCGACATCTTCTACCTGCACTCCCGCCTGCTCGAGCGTGCCGTGAAGATGAACGACGAGTACGGCGCTGGCTCCATGACGGCTCTGCCGATCATCGAGACCCAGGCCGGCGACGTGTCCGCCTACATTCCGACGAACGTCATTTCGATTACCGACGGTCAGATCTTCCTGTCGACCGACCTGTTCTTCCAGGGCCAGCGCCCGGCTGTCAACGTCGGCCTGTCGGTTTCGCGCGTCGGCGGCTCGGCCCAGACCAAGGCCGTGAAGTCCGTCGCCGGCACCCTGCGCCTCGACCTGGCCGCCTACCGCGAGCTGCAAGCGTTCACGCAGTTCGGCAGCGACTTGGACAAGGCCACGCAGGATCAGCTGAACCGCGGCGCCCACATGACCGAGCTTCTGAAGCAGGGCCGCTACGTGCCCATGCCCTTCGAAGAAGAGGCCATCTCGGTGTTCGCGGGATCGAAGGGCTACCTCGACGACATCCCCGTCGGCGACACCGTCCGCTTCCGCGACGAGCTGCGCGAGTACCTGCGCGTCAGCAAGCCGGAAATCCTGGCGAGCATCCGCGAAGAGCAGAAGTTCACTGACGAGACCACGAACGCGCTGGTCGAGGCCATCGAGGCCTTCACCCAGCAGTTCTCGCCGTCGGCGTAAGGTAGGGAACCATGCCTAACCTTCACGACATAGAGCGGCGCATCAACTCCGTCACGTCGACGAAGCAGATCACGCGCACCATGGAAATGGTCGCGGCGGCGAAGATTCGCCGTGCGTCCGTCCGCATGGAGAATTCGCTGCCGTGGGCGTCGGCTTTGTCCGACATGCTCATTTCGACGGCAGGGTATTCCCGGCTGAAGGACGACCCTCTGCTGAATCCTCATGACGAAGTGAAGCATTGCGTCATCATCGTCGTGTCGTCCGATCGTGGCTTGGCTGGCGGCTTCAACAGCAATGCGCTCCGCACTGCTGAGAAGATCATGAGGGAGAAGGAACGCGAAGGCATTAGGGTCAGCATCATCGCCTGCGGCAAGAAGGCCTGCGGCTTCTTCGAGTACCGCGGCATCAAGCCTCTTGTCGAAGTGCGTGACCGCTCCGCCGATCCAACATATGCCGAAGCCTCCGAGATCGCCGAATACATCCGCAAGGGTTACATCGCCGGCGAAATCGACGAGGTGCTCATCGTCTTCAACCACATGGTGAACGCTGGCGAACAGCG
>CADAKR010000329.1 GCA_902788545.1 uncultured Coriobacteriaceae bacterium | reverse complement strand
CTTCTGCGCGGCGACCTTGCGCGTCGGCGCGTCGTCCACGGCGGGCTTCTTCGCTTCGCGCGCGGCCTTGGCGGTTGCATCCGCGCTCACGGCAGGCGCCGGCCTGACGTCGGACTCGGCAGCCTTCGCGGCCTCGGCGGCGCGCTTTGCCTCGCGCTCTGCGCGCAGCTTCGCGTCACGCGCTTCATGATCGACGCTGTGGATCTAGACGAAGACGTCGTGCAGAAGAAACTGCGCCGCTACATGGAAAACTACCTTTCCATGATGATGTGCATCTGCTCGGTGTTTCTGAGGATGATCAACACGCCCGAATCCGGGCAGAAACGAAACGATATCTGGGAGTACCTGAAAGAGCGCCGGCCTGGTTTCTACTCTCATATACGCCATAACGTGCTCAACTTCAGCACGAACATCGGCGGCGAGTTCGGACGGCGTTTTGGCCTGTTCGGCTACCGCATCGCCCAGAAGATCTTCAAGTTCAACTAAAAGCAGCCCAGTCACTTCAAGTGGGTTTTTTGGGCCAGGCACCGAATACCCAGAAAAAGAGCCAAAAAGGGAGTATCCCCTTTTTGGCTCTTTTGGTTCATTTAGGCCATTGCGGCTTCGTATTCCTCTTCGACGACTGCAGCGATCAAGGCTTCGTCTGCGACATCCGCGCTCAGCTTAACGACGGCCGTACCCGAGTCGAGGTCGACGATGGCCTCCTCCACGCCAGCGACGCCTTCGAGCGCGCTCTTCACGTGCTTGACGCACTTCGGGCATGTCATACCGCCGATTTTCATGTTCTTTTCCATGAGATCCTCCTTTTCGATTTCGATGACGGGCATTTCCGCAACCACTTGACTTTCAACGCTGTTTTCGGGCGTTGAGAAACGGGGCTTCCACCCACGCAGCCTCAACGCGTTCGTCACGACGCAAACCGAGCTCAAGCTCATGGCCGCAGCCGCGATCATGGGGTTCAGGTTGATTCCCAGCGGTGCCAGCACGCCGGCAGCCACGGGAATGCACAATGCGTTATAGATGAGCGCCCAGAACAGGTTCTGCTTGATGTTTCGCATCGTTGCGCGCGAAAGCTGGATGGCAGAAGGGACATCCATGAGATCGCTTCGCATAAGCACGATATCGGCGCTTTCGATGGCGACATCCGTGCCTGCCCCGATTGCGATGCCGACGTCGGAGCGCACGAGAGCCGGCGCATCGTTGATGCCGTCGCCGACCATGGCAACCTTGCCCGCATCCGAGAGCTGCTGGATCTTCGCGTCCTTATCTGCGGGCAAGACATCGGAAACGACCTCGTCTACGCCGACTATTTCCTGTATCGCGGCAGCGGTGCGCGCGTTGTCGCCGGTGAGCATCACCGTGCGAATCCCCATTGTGGAAAGCTCGGTGATAGCGCGCTTGCTCGAAGGCTTGACGGCATCGGCGACGGCAATGAGGCCAACCAGCGATCCCGATTGGGCAAAGAACAGCGGCGTTGCCCCCTTGCCGGATAGTTCCACGGCGATATCCGAAAGCGCGGAAACGTCAACACCGGCCGATTCCATAAGCGTCGCGTTTCCTGCGCAGACATCGACGTTGCCGACCTTTGCTTTAAGGCCGCCTCCCGCGACTTGCTCGAAGCCGGACACTTCGCGAGCTTTCGCCCCACATGCCACCGCGTATTCGCACACGGACTTTGCAAGGGGATGCTCGGAGGGCTCTTCGATGGTGCGCGCCAAGTTGAGCAGGTCGACGACATCTGCGCCCTTAGCAAGCTCGACGGCAACGACTTGGGGGTTTCCCGTCGTGATGGTGCCCGTTTTGTCGAGCACGACCGATTTCAGGTCGTGGGCGTTTTGCAGCGCCTCGGCAGACTTGATGAGTATGCCGTTCGCAGCTCCACGGCCAGTGCCGACCATGACGGCCGTCGGCGTGGCCAAGCCAAGCGCGCACGGGCACGAAATGACGAGGATGGTTATGGCATGCGTGAGCGCCACTTCGAGCGTCGATCCGAGCAAGAACATCCAAACGGCGAACGCAGCGACCGCAACCACTATGACGACGGGCACGAACACGCCCGCCACCTTGTCGGCGAACTGCTCGATAGGGGCTTTCGTGCTGGTGGCCTCGTCCACAAGGCGGATGATGCCGGCAAGCGTTGTCT
>CADAKR010000328.1 GCA_902788545.1 uncultured Coriobacteriaceae bacterium | reverse complement strand
GAACCGCTCCCGGGTTACCGCGACGTGAAGCCCATGGTGTTCACGGGCCTGTTCCCCATCGAGGGCGACCAATACGAACCGCTTAAGGAAGCTCTGGAGAAGCTGGCACTCAACGACCCCGCCCTCGTGTGGGAACCCGAGACGTCGCACGCTCTCGGGTTCGGCTTCCGCGTCGGGTTTTTGGGCCTGCTGCACATGGAGGTCATCGAGGAGCGCCTCGAGCGCGAGTTTGGCCTGAACCTGCTGGCCACAGCGCCTTCGGTCGAATACCACGTTTACAAGACCAACGGCGAGATGGTTTCGCTGCATTCTCCCCAGGAAATGCCCGACCCAGCCGAAATCGACCGCATCGAGGAGCCGTTCCTCAACGTGAAGATCCTCGTGCCGCCCGATTTTGTCGGCGCCGTCATGGATCTCACTACGGCCCGCCGCGGCCAATTCATCAACATGAACTACCTCTCGACGACAACCGTCGAAATCGTGTGGGACATGCCGCTTTCCGAGCTGATCATGGACTACTTCGACCGCCTGAAGTCCTCGACGAAGGGCTATGCCTCGCTCGACTACGAGTTCGCAGGCTACAAACCCAGCAAGCTCGTGAAGCTCGACATCCTCATCGGAGGCAAGCCGGTCGACGCCTTGTCGTTCATCATCGACAAGGAAAAGGCCTACGCCCGCGGGCGCATCCTCGCGCAAAAGCTGAAGGAGATTATCCCGCGCCACATGTTCGAAGTGCCCATCCAAGCAGCTGTCGGCGGTCGCGTGCTCGCGCGCGAGACGGTGAAGGCCAAGCGCAAGGACGTGCTTGCGAAATGCTACGGCGGCGACATCACGCGCAAGCGCAAGCTGCTGGAAAAGCAAAAGGAAGGCAAGAAGCGCATGAAGGCCATCGGCAACGTCGAGGTGCCGCAAGATGCGTTCATGGCCATCTTGAAAGTCGACGAATAGCCGCTTATCCCGCCATCGTCGAGAACAGCCAGTCGCGGAAGGCATCTTGCGCGTCCGTGCCGCTCTTCATGGCGCGTTCGCAATCGCGCGCCGTCGCAAACGCCTTCTTGAGCTCGCCTTCGGAGTATCCCCGTACCCATGCGAGGTGGTTCTTGACGCGCCAGGCCGGAACCCCCAGCGTCGCAGCAAGCTGTCCGCCCTCGCCGCGGGCGTCGAGCGACTTTGCGCACGCGAGCTCGCGCAAGCGGTTCGTGCACATGCCGATGAGCGCGTAAGGCGAAGCTGACGTGAGCAGCGGAAGCAAGCGCAGGCAGGCTTTCGCGTCGCGCGCCGAGAACGCATCGACGAGCTCCCACGGTTTCGCCTCGCTCGTACGGGCGACAAGGCCTTCGACCTCGCGCTGCGTCACGGGGTCGGAGCCCGTGTGGGCCAACGCGAGCTTGCGCAGCTCGGAATCGAGCCTGACCGTGTCCTCGCCCACATACGAGACGAGCATCTCGGCCGCGGATTCGGTCATCGTGATGCCATGCCCGACGGCCATCGACCGAAGGGCGCGCACGAGTTCGTAACGCTTCATCGGCGCACAGTCGATGACGGCGGTCTTGCCGATTGCCGCAACGGCCTTGTACAGGCGCGTGTTCTTGGCCAGCTTCTCGGCCGAAAGCACGAGGACCGTCGATTCGTTGGGCGCCGCGAGGTATGCGCAGACGACGTCGGCATCCTGCTTGCCGAGTTTCTCTGCACGGGCGACCTCGACGAGCCTGATCTCGCTCGCGAACGGCAGCGTGTTGCATGCGACGGCGATGTCGGACCCGCTCGCGCGGTCGCCGTCGAACTCGTCGTGGTTGAATTCCAAGTCACCGTATTCGGCCACGCGCTTGCGGAGGCGCTCGAGTACCGTGCGCCGTTTCAAGGCGTCCTCGCCCACCGCGAGGTACGCCGGCAGCAGTTTCTGAGATTTCGTATCGCTCATGGGCTCATTGTAGACTAACCGCGATCGAATCGGGCGCGAACGTGCATTTGACCTGTCCGTCGCGGTCGCTTCGATACACACGGCATCCGCTCCCCTCGAGCAGGCCCACGGTCTCGGGCGCGGGATGCCCGTAGCGGTTTCCCGCACCGACGCCGATGAGCGCGATGCTCGGATGAAGCCTTCTGGCCTGGTCGGGCGTAAGCGCATTCTTCGATCCGTGATG
>CADAKR010000327.1 GCA_902788545.1 uncultured Coriobacteriaceae bacterium | reverse complement strand
CGTTGGTCGGCGTGCCGTCTGGCGCATTCATGGTGGGCGGCACCGCATGGTACGCGCGATGCATGAGCGAGTTTCCGTCGATGACTGCAATCTTCTTGGGCATGGGGCATCCTTTCCGTCACAGGAAAGTATAAGCGCGACGCGCCCCAGCTCGTACATCAAGACCGTTTTCCAGCAAGAGGTCTTCCAAATCCGTACATCAAGGTCGTTTTCTAGCAACTTGAAAAGTTCGTGTTGGAATATGGGCTTGATGTACGACTTAAAGGGGTGTTCTGCTAGAAATGCTCGAACATGTACGGCGTTTTCCAACAAGAGTCGTTCATCAAGGCGATATTCCAACACGAACTTTTCAAGTTGCTAGAAAACGACCTTGATGTACGAGTCGGGTGCGGAAAAGCGCCTTTGTGTACGAGCGACTGCTTCATGGTGATTTCTTCAATGAATCACCGCCACTGTTTAACCATCGCTACCTTGGGTGAATGTGCTTTCTGAAAGACCAGATTGCTCCTGCAGCTCCCGAATTGCTCCTGCGATGTCCAATCCGTCCTTGCAACACCCAGGTCGCTTTTTCAATCAAGCCGCGCCTCAATCGCGTTCTTGCACTAAACCCACACATTCCGCGATTGACTTGGCCGTTCACCGCTGTTAAAGTATCGGTTTGCGTCTTTGCACGCAACGCACAGATGGCACGTTCGTCACCCTTACGTGTCGTCGTGTAGGAAATGCTTGGTTTTTGAGCAAGGAGAAAGCATATGTATGCAGTAGTTAAAACGGGTGGCAAGCAGTACAAGGTCGCACCGGGCGATGTTCTCGAGATCGAGAAGCTCGATGTGGAGGAGGGCGCCGAGGTCGAACTGCCGGTCATTTTCGTGGCCGACGGTGACAAGATCGAGGCCGATCCCGAAAAGGCTGCAGCCACGAAAGTGACCGCCAAGGTCCTCGCCCAGTTCAAGGGCAAGAAGCAGCTCGTCTTCAAGTTCAAGAAGCGCAAGGGCTACAAGAAGCTGAACGGCCATCGCCAGCAGCTCACCCGCGTGCGCGTCATTTCGGTCGGCTCCGAAAAATGGGAGAAGCCGGCCAAGAAGGCCGCGAAGGCCGACGAGGAATAAGGAGGGGAAATCATGGCACATAAAAAAGGTCTTGGTTCATCCCGCAACGGTCGCGATTCCCACGCGCAGCGACTTGGCGTGAAGAAGTTCGCCGGCGAGTACGTGAAGGCTGGCAACATCATCGTGCGTCAGCGTGGCACGAAGTTCCATCCCGGCGAGAACGTCGGCCGCGGCAAGGACGACACGCTGTTCGCGAAGTGCGACGGCCACCTGGTGTTCACCAAGGGCATGAAGCGCCGCATCCACGTGCGCCCGCTCGAGGCCGACCAGGTCGAGGCGTAACCACAACGCACTAGAGTTCTGATGAGCGCCTCCGTTTGGGGGCGCTTTTCGTTTAGAATTGAGCACGTATGTTCATCGATAAAGTCAACATTCATGTGAAGGGCGGCGACGGCGGCGCGGGCTGCATGTCGTTCCGCCGCGAGGCGCACGTTCCCAAAGGCGGGCCTGACGGCGGCGACGGCGGGCATGGCGGCGACGTCATCGTGCGTGCCGACGCGGGCGTGTCCTCGCTCATCGATTACCGTTTCAAGCATCACTTCAAGGCGCAGCGCGGCACGCACGGAAAGGGCAGCCGCATGCACGGCGCCCGCGGGGAAGACCTCATCCTGAAAGTGCCGGTCGGCACGGTCGTGCGCGAATACGACGAGGAAACCAAGGAAGCCGGCGAGCTCATCGCCGACCTGACGCATGACGGCGAGCAGGTGGTCGTCATGTCGGGCGGTGTCGGCGGACGCGGCAACATCCATTTCGTCACGTCGACGCGGCGCGCTCCGGCGTTTGCCGAGTTGGGCGAGCCGGCCGGCGAGGGCTGGATCCAGCTGGAAATGAAGCTCATGGCCGATGCGGCGCTTGTGGGCATGCCGTCGGCGGGCAAGTCCTCGCTCATCGCGAAGATCTCGGCGGCGCGCCCCAAAATAGCCGACTACCCGTTCACCACGCTCGTGCCGAATCTGGGCGTGGCGCTGACGGCCGACGATTACAGTTTCGTCGTGGCTGACGTGCCGGGGCTCATCGAGGGCGCGCACGAGGGGCGCGGCCTGGGGCACGAGTTTCTG
>CADAKR010000326.1 GCA_902788545.1 uncultured Coriobacteriaceae bacterium | reverse complement strand
GGGCTGCGAGCTGCACTCTTTGCGCTACGCGGGCGACGAGTTCAACACACCCGAGAACCTGGAGTGGCTGAAGAGCCTCGATGAGGGCAGGAGCTTCGTGCAGGTCGCCAAGTTCACCACCGATTTCCACAGCCCCGTCGAGGGCGGTGGTGCCTGGGAGCCCGACACCGAGATGAAGGACTGGGAATGGTGGCTCGCCCGCGAGGAGGGCAAGGGCTGGCTGCTCGTGACCTTCGGGTACTAATCGCCTTCCTTTCCCTTTCGCGTGTCATACAGGAAGGTGGCAAACGCGGAATCGGCGGTCCTCACAAATCTGCCCGTGCAGCGCAAAACGAGATAGTCGCAGATGTCCAGCCATTTATAGGTTTTCCCGAAGACGTCAGGCTCGTTGCTCTCGACCCATTTGTACTTCCAACCCGTCTCGACGGCCATCATGCTGTTCTGCGTGGGCGCGCTTTCCATTTTGGGCCCCATCAACAGCGCGTTGTACGGCGACGAGACGTTCCTGTTCACGAACGCCATGCTCGACTTGGTCACCAGCATGGTGCTCGCGTCTACGTTCGGCTATGGCATCGCCATCGCGGCCGGCGTGCTGTTCTGCTGGCAGGGCGGCATCTACCTGCTCGCCACCTTCCTCGCGCCGCTCCTGTCAGGCGGCCTCGTGACCGAGATTTCCATCGTGGGCGGTTTCCTCATCTTCGCGTCGGGCCTTTCCATCTTGCAAATCAAGGAAATCAAGACGATGAACCTGCTGCCCGCGCTGTTCATCCCGCCTATCTGGTTCGCCCTCATTTACGTCACCAGTGGTTTCTGGGGCCTGCTGTAAAGCCAATCCTCCGCCGGCAAACTATGAGTTAAAATGGCGCGATTGGAACACGAGGAGGATTTGCCATGACAGAAGAACGTGCTTCGATCGCCTATTTGGGGCCCGAGGGAACCTATTGCAACGAGGCGGCGCTGGTGTTCGCCGACAAGCTCGGCGCGCCCGATGCGGAGCTTTTGCCGTGCGTGTCGTTCACCGAGGTGTTCGAATTCGTCGAGCGCGGCAAATCCACATTCGGCGTCGTGGCGACCGAGAACGCGCTTGAAGGGCCGGTCACGGCGACGCTGGACAACTTCGCGTTCAACTCCTCGGCGCAGATCCTCGGCGTGCACGTGCTCGATATCCATCACTGCCTCATCACGCATCCCGAGGCCACGCGCGACGGCATCCTCACCATCGTCTCGCACGTGCAGGCGCTTGGGCAGTGCCGTCGCTTCATCACGCGCGAGTTCCCCTCGATCGCGACCGTTCCCGTGGCGTCGACCGCCGAAAGCGTGAAGGCCGCCATGGCCGACCCCACGTGCGCGGCGATCGCCACGCGTTTCGCCGCCGACCTGTACGGCGGCATCGTCATCGACGACGATATCGAGGATCGGCTCGGCAACCAGACCTCGTTCGCGCTCATCGGGCGGCAAGGTGCGTCCTCGCCGCTTGTCGGCACCCGCTACAAGACGAGCATCGCGCTGTTCATGCAGCAGGACCGCGCCGGCACGCTGAACATGATCCTGTCGGAGTTCGCCTATGCCGGCGTCAACATCACGATGATCCAGTCGCGCCCGACCAAGCAGGCGCTTGGCGACTACATGTTCTTCCTCGACTTGGAGGGCCGTGCCGACGACCCGGCGCTGCAGACGGCGCTTAACTGCCTGCGCCTGAAACTGCGCGAGGTGAAGGTCCTTGGCACCTATCCCGTGGACTAGCGCCCGGGCTGTGGTGACGGCACGTTTCTCCTCGGTCCCCGAAAACTTATCAGGAACGATGCGGCCAGCTTGGGTTGTGTCCTGGTGTCGCGTCCCATTGGCGTGATGCGCTGGTATCATTGACGCGTGCAATCACAGAGCAGGTCCACTCGCCCCGGCTTTCGTTGCGGGGCCTGAAGGCAAGGAGATGGAAATGAAGCTGTTGCAGCGTTCGCGCCGCTTGCGCGGATCCGAGGCCCTGCGCCGCATGGTGCGCGAGACGCGTGTCGACGCGTCGTCGCTCATCTACCCGATGTTCGTCGTCGAAGGCGAAAACGTCAAAGAGGAGATCCCCTCGATGCCCGGGCAGTACCGCTGGTCGCTCGATCGGCTTCCCGAAAAGCTCGAGGAGTTGCAGGAGGCGGGCGTAGGCAGCTTCATGCTGTTCGGCATTCC
>CADAKR010000325.1 GCA_902788545.1 uncultured Coriobacteriaceae bacterium | reverse complement strand
TGATGTGCTGAGCATCGTCGAATCAGCTGCAAACGAGCAGGCCATGGCGGGTTTCGCCAAGCTCATGAACCATATTTGCATGCTTTTCACTTTCGGCGAGTCATCGAGTGTCTCCGAGTTCGAAGGGCGCGAGCTTGCTGAGTCGGCTCTGTACGTGTTGGGTCTGACTGACGAAACTATGCAGCAGACGCTGGGCCTTCTCGCGTCAGACGACATCGTGAGCATATGGACCCAAAAACGAAGCGAGCTCGAGTCGCGCATTCCCGGCGTCATGAGGCTCTGGCAACGCGTCATCGCCATCATGCCGCCGATTCGCAATATCGCGCTGCGCGACACCCTGGCGAGCATCGGTAGGGTGCCGCAAACCTACGACACGTTCTTCGCTGCGCATGAGGTTCCCGCAAGCATCGACTATTCCCTGAGCAAGCCCCTATCCGAGCAGCTCAAAGGACTCGATTATGTGGAGGCATGGCTCACGCAGCTTCTCGAGGAAGCGCAGTTCCTCGCGCGTTTCGATGTGGGCGAGATGACTGCCCATCTTGAGGCATGGTGCCCCGACTATCGTGGGCTGCTCATCAACCTATACGACCCGATCAACGAGGCGTGGGGTGCGGGGAAGATCATTTCTCGGTTCGAATGAGGCGAGCCCCGGTGGTGCTGACGCCTTCGGCCTTCGTTGGTTGTGCGCCAGTTCAACTGCTACAATGCACGCGCTTTCCGGTAAGTGACATTTGTCATGTATCCAAGTGATTCTGCTCACTGGTGCGCCTTTTTCGCGCTTGGCACAATTGCCTCAGCAAAGCGAGAGAAAGGGTTCGCAATGGAAAGCAAGGCGCTGGACACCATTCAGACGGTCGCGAGAATCGGGAAGGTCTTAAGCTCGATCGCGTATGTCTTCTGCCTCGCCGGCGGGATTCTCTGCATCGTTGGCATCGCGTGCGTTGGCATTCCCGGGTCCGTCAGGATCGGTGGTGTCACCATCCATTCGATGATCGATAACCTGCAGGGCATAAGCCTCGAGGCCTGCTACACGGCGATGGCGATGGGACTTATCATCTGTGCAGCGACCTGCGTCGTGGCAAAGATGTCCGAACATTATTTCAAGAACGAGCTCGCCGCTGGTACGCCGTTCACCACGGAGGGTGCCAGCGAGCTGCTCAGGCTCGGCATCTGCACCATCTGCATTCCCCTCGGCGCCATCGTTATCGCGGAAACCTGCAATGCTATCGCATGCCATTACCTCGCCAACGTTGCCGAGATACAGATTGACGGTGGCGCTCCAGTGGTCCTCGGTGTTGCGTTCATCATCATGAGCCTGGTTTGCAAGTACGGAGCCGAGCTTAAGAATGGCACGACCACGATAACCGCAAGCTAACGGCTGGCTCGCATACCTGTCAATACCGAATTGAATGGAGGGTTCACCATGACGGTCGATAGAAAGGATCAACCATGGCAATAGTTGCTGTACGCAATCTCGTGAAGCGCTACGACGAGAAGCTGGCGCTCGACCACTTCAACCTGCAGATTGATTCTGGCGAGGTTTTCGGTCTGCTGGGCCCCAACGGATCGGGCAAGACCACGACGATCAACTGCATCCTGCAGCTGCTCACCTACGACAAGGGCGAGATCGAGTTGTTCGGCCAGCCGATGAAACCGACGAGCTACGACTTGAAGCGCCGCATCGGCGTCGTGCCGCAGGACGTTGCCGTGTTCGAAGAGCTGACCGTGCGCGAGAACATCGACTACTTCTGCGGCCTGTACGTGACCGACGCGGCCGAGCGCAAGCAGCTGGTCGATGAGGCCATCGTGTTTGTCGGCTTGGAGGACTACGCGAAGTACCGCCCGAAGAAGCTTTCCGGCGGCCTGAAGCGCCGCTTGAACATCGCGTGCGGCATCGCGCACAGACCCGAACTCATTTTCTTCGACGAACCCACGGTGGCTGTCGACCCGCAGAGCCGCAACTCCATCCTGGAGGGCATCCAGCGTTTGAACGCCGAGGGCGCCACCATCGTGTACACATCGCACTACATGGAAGAAGTCGAGCAAATCTGCAGTCGCATCATGATCATGGACCGCGGCGAGTCGTTGGCGGCCGGCACGAAGGACGACCTGGTGCGCATGGTCGCGACAGGCGAGAAGGTGGAAATCGAGGCGCCCGACCTGCCGGATGGCACGCTCGACGCCCTC
>CADAKR010000324.1 GCA_902788545.1 uncultured Coriobacteriaceae bacterium | reverse complement strand
GAGATTGCTGCCGGTTCTTGCCGGGGCCGTCCTCGTGTGCGCCATGGCCCTGTTCGCGCAGCCGGCATTCGCGTCCACGCGCGACGATTTGCAGAACAACTATCAAAGCGCCGTCATCAACTACGAGAGCGCCGTCGAGGACCAGGAGCGCAACGAAGCCAAGATCGTCGAGGTCAAAGGCGAGATCGCCACGAACGAGCGCCGGATCGAGAAAACCCAAGAACAGCTCGACAAGACGGCGGTGTCCCTGTACAAGGGCGCGCGCGGCGGTTGGACCATCATCGACTTGCTGCTCGAGAGCAGCAGCTTCTCGGATGCGGTGATGCGCTACGAGAAATACGAGAAGATCGAGGGATACTACCGCGACAAGATCAACGAGCTTTCGGTCGTGAAACGCGGGCTCGACATGAAGCGCAACTATCTCGAGGATCGCAGGGCGGAAATCGAGCAGGCGATCGCCGATGCCAAGCGCAAGGCCGAGGAAGCCGCGTTGGCCCTGCTCGACAACACGCATTCCGATGGCGCCAATTTCCACCAGCGCCAAGGCGTGGGCAACAACTGCGGCGCGACGTCGTTCATCGTCGCGGTGAACACGATCTTGCACGAAAACCGCTACACCGACAACGTCGCCGTGTGGGAAGGCCCCGGCTTCAACGGCGATTCCACCACCGATTTGGGGTGGAAGGGGAGCAACTGGCTTGTCGCCAACGGCCTGTTCGACCTCATCGAGGTCGTCACCGTGCCCGGCGACATCCATTCTGCCCAGACGATGCGCGAATGGCTCGAGGAGGGCTATGTCGTCATCGTGTCGTCTGGCTCGGGCTCCACGTGGCTGCGCGCTGACGGAAGCCAAGCCGGCGACGGCAGTTTCCCCGATGGCCATTGGATCGTCTTCTACCGCTACGAAGACGGCCTGTTCTATGCGAACGACAGCTCGGTCGAATCCTCGAAGGGCGCGGGCATCCCCTACAACGAGGATCAGATGCAGCAATGGCTCGACGGCCGCTCCAATCATTTCGCCGTCGCCATGAAGAAGCGCTAGTTCATCGAAGCCAAACGTCCGGCTCGGCGGCTTTTTGAGTCCAATTATTAATTCTTTTCCCTCTTGCGAGTTTGCGGAGTAGAATCGTCGTGTATCGGAAAGATCGAGCGAGGAGACGATTCACATGGAGAAGAAAGACCTCGACTGGGGCAACCTCGGTTTCAACTACATGCCGTGCGATTACAGCTACGTGTGCAACTACAAGGATGGCGCCTGGGAAGAGGGCGGCCTGACCGCTGATCACACGCTGACGCTGAGCGAAGACGCCGGCATCTTCCATTATTGCCAGGAGATCTTCGAGGGCCTGAAGGCCTACACCACCGAAGACGGCTCCATCGTGTGCTTCCGTCCCGACCTGAACGCGCAGCGCATGGCCGATTCGGCCCGCCGCCTCGTCATGCCGGTGTTCCCCGAGGACAAGTTCGTCGATGCCGTCAAGCAGGTCGTCGCTGCAAACGAGGCCTGGGTGCCGCCGTTCGGCAGCGGTGCGACGCTCTACATCCGCCCGTTCATGGTGGCCACGGGCAACGTCATCGGCGTGAAGCCCGCCGACGAATACCAGTTCCGCATCTTCGTCACGCCGGTCGGCCCGTATTTCAAGGGCGGCGACACGTCCGTGAAGCTTTCCATTGCCAAGTACGACCGCGCCGCCCCGCATGGCACGGGCAACATCAAGGCCGGCCTGAACTACGCCATGAGCCTGCTCGCCGTGACCGAGGCGCATGAAGCGGGTTATGCCGAGAACATGTACCTCGATTCGAAGAGCCGCACGTACGTCGAGGAGACCGGCGGCGCCAACATCATCTTCGTCGACAAGCAGGGCAACCTGGTCGTGCCGCAGTCGGCGACCGATTCCATCTTGCCCTCCATCACGCGTCGTTCGCTGGTCGTGGTGGCGCGCGATATTCTGGGCATGAACGTGATCGAGCGCCCCGTGAAGTTCGAGGAAGTCAAAAACGGCGATTTCGTCGAGTGCGGCCTGTGCGGCACGGCGGCTGTCATCTCGCCGGTCGAGAAGGTCGAAGGCGATGGCGTCGACGTCACGTTCCCCGATTGCGTGGGCACGAGCGGCCCGGTCATGAAGAAGTTGCGTGAAACGCTCACCGCCATCCAGACCTGCGCTGCCGAAGATCCCTTCGGCTGGGTG
>CADAKR010000323.1 GCA_902788545.1 uncultured Coriobacteriaceae bacterium | reverse complement strand
CGGCACCGTAGGCGCCGCGGAGACCGCCGCCGACGTGGATGAGGCCGACTTTCCGAGGCCGTTGCGCAACTGTGCCCACGAGGCTACTCCTCGCCGAGCCTGCCGAGCTCGGCGAACTTGTGCAGGTCCGATTGGGCCATGCCGCCGTCGATGCGGTGCCTCAGCTCGAAGCGGGGGTCAGCCGGGTCCTCCCAGAGGCGGTTCGCGACCGGCTCCCATGCGCGCGCCACGTCGGCGCATTTCGCGCAGAGATCGGCTGCCTCCTCGCCGTCCACGGGGTTGGTGGACGCGGCGCCCGAGCGCTCCACCATCTGCGCGAGCTCTCCGGGATTGTCCAGTATGGGGCAGGGGCGCAACAGGTTCTCGTTGAACGGCTGACAGTCGTGGTATTCCATGAACAGGGGGCTCTTGAGCGCTTCGAGCAGCGTCGACTCGCGGATGTTCGCGTTCGAGTAATGGGCGAAGACGCACGGTTCCACATCGCCGGAAGCGGCTATGTGCAGGTAGCGCCTGCCGCCCGCGATGCATCCCCCCACGAACTCGCCGTCGTTCCAGAAATCCATGGTGAACAGGGGTTTTTCGTCGCGCATCTTCCGCACGAAATGGTAGACGTACTCGCGCTGGTCTGCCGAGGCCATAAGGTCGGTAGGGGCGGATTTCCCGATGGGCATGTACGTGAACAGCCATGCGAACAGCGCGCCCTGCTCGATCAGCCAATCGAAGAACTGCTCGCTTGCGATATCGTCCACGTTCGCCGACGTGTAGCAGCACGACACGCCGAAGGGGAGGCCCCGTTTGCGCATGAGCCGCATCGCCTCGGTCACCTTCGCGAACGTGCCCTCGCCGCGCCGCGAGTCGGTCGCCTCCCGGAACCCTTCGACGCTGATGGCGGGCACGAAGTTGGCTACCCGCGCCATGGCCTCGACGAACGCGTCGACTATGAGCGTCGCGTTGGTGAACGAGAGGAACAGGCAGTCGGGATGCTCCTCGCACAGTCGGATGAGGTCGCGCTTCCGCACGAGGGGCTCGCCTCCTGTGTAGATGTACACATGGGTGCCGAGCGCCTTGCCCTGGCGTATTATCGAGTCGATCTCGTCATAGCTCAGGTTCATCGTGCCTGCAAAATCGTTTGCCCAGCAGCCCCGGCAATGCAGGTTGCAGGCGCTCGTGGGGTCGAGCAGGATGGCCCAGGGTATGTTGCAGCCGTAATCATCCCGGTTCTTCTCCTGCACGGGCCAACAGGCCAGGTTCGCGCTGACGGCGAACGTCGTCCCCATGCGCTTGGCCACGTATCGATCGAGGTCGGCGAAGCGCAGGATGAGCTCGTACCAATTGTTGCGCTCCTCGATGGCACGCCTGATCGACCTTCTTTGCGAGGGATACAGCTCTGCCGGCACCGCGCGGTCGACGAGGTCCATGATCTTGGGAATGTTGCGTTCGGGATCATCGAACAGGTAGCCGATCGCCTTTTCGACGGCTGCTGCCTCAAGTTTCGTCTTGATACCCATCTCTGCCTCCTCGATTTCGATAAACGTAACAATATAAGTTACAATATAAATCATATACTGGATAAATGCACTATCAATGTTACAATACCTCAAGGGAACGCGTCTTTGCCCGGTTGCCCAGTAGGGGCGGGCGCTGCCCGCCTGTCCGAGCTGCGGCAACGGGCATGCGTCAGGCCGCCCCCGCTGGGAGATTGGCAATTGAGGCGCGTTTCCCCAGTGCGCACAATAGCTACAGGAGGGAAGGACGGCCATGCCGAGGCGCGGAGAATCGCAAGTGGAGATAGCCCTGCTGGCACTGTTGCTGGCCGAGTTCTTCCCAGAGGTCGATGCCACAAGCGAGCTCATCGGCGAATGGGCTGGCTGCAATCCGGTCATCGTGCGAAGGATATACGGGAAGCTGAAGCGGGCGGGCCTGCTCGAAACCGGGCCGGGCAGGCGCAGCTTGGAGCTGGCCCGCGATGCGCGAAGCATATCGCTGCTTGAAATAGTCGAGGCGATAACCCCGCTCGACAGGGCGGGAGTGTTCGGCGTGGAGGCGCCGCTTTCCGGCACATGCTCCATCAAATCAGAGCTGTTCGGCACGTTGACGACGGAGCTCGACCAAGCCGTCGCGGCAATGCGGCAACGCCTGGCATCGACGACGCTTCACGACTATGCCATGCGCATGCTCGATCGCTATAAC
>CADAKR010000322.1 GCA_902788545.1 uncultured Coriobacteriaceae bacterium | reverse complement strand
TGCGGCGAAGAGCTGGTGTTCGGGATACTGGAACACGACGCCCACATCGCGTCGCGCCTCGATGGCCGCGCGCTTGTCGGACAGGGCGTGCCCGTTGGCCAGCACCGTGCCTTCAGTTGGCTGCAGCAAACCGTTTGCCAACTGGATGAGCGTGCTCTTTCCCGAACCGGTGTGGCCCGCGATGCCGAAGAACTCGCCATGCCGAATCTCGAACGAGACCCCTTGCAGGGCCCAGTACTCGGTCGGGTCGTTGCCCCAGTCGGCGGGCGTTTCGGGCGCTGAGAACGTGTTGCGTGCGTTCTTGCGTTTGGGTGTGGGCTGGTAGGTGAACGAGACGTTGCGGAATTCCAGGATCGGATCCGCGGAAGCCGTTGCGCCCGGCGCGGGTTTGAATGCGCGCGTCCGCAGCGTTTCCCCGAGGCGCTCAAGCTCGTCGGGGTCTTCGTCGCGCAACGTGCGGGCAAGCTCGCCGGCCGTCACGCACAGCGGAATGTCCATGCCGCCTTCGCGAAGCTCCATGCTCATGCGTGTGGCAAAGGGGATGTCGAGCGAAAGGTCCTTCAAGCGGTCTGCCTGGGTGAGCACCTCGGCCGGCGAGCCGTCGAGGACGATGGAACCGCGTTCAAGCACGACGACGCGGTCGGCTTGGGCGGCTTCTTCCATGAAGTGCGTGATGAGCACGACGGTCAGCCCCGTGGCGTTCAGCTCGCGGCAGACGCGGGAAAGCCCCGAGCGCCCACGCGGGTCGAGCATGGCGCTCGCCTCGTCGAGCACGAGGATCTGCGGCTGCATGGCAAGCACGCCGGCGATCGCGACGCGCTGCTTCTGCCCGCCCGAAAGCGCGAAAGTCTCCTTCTTCTCGAATCCTTGCAGGCCCACCTGGGCAAGCGCGCTGGCAACGCGCGCTTGCAAATCATCGGTGGGCACGCCCAGGTTCTCGGGGCCGAACGCCACGTCGTCCTCGATGACACTGGCCACGATCTGGTCATCGGGATTCTGGAACACGAGCCCCGCATTGCTGCGGATGAAGAACAGGTTGTCCGCATCGCGCGAATCGGCGCCGCACACGCGCACACTGCCCTCGTCGGGCACCAGCAGCGCATTCACATGTTTGGCAAGCGTCGACTTCCCGCTGCCGTTGCCACCCAGCACGCACACGAACGATCCCTGCTCGATGTGCAGGTCGATGCCGTCGAGCGCCTTGCGCTTCCCGTCGTACGTGAAGGCGACGTTGTCGAACTCGATTATCGCCATGGGGTGCCTAGCGGCCTTTCACCTGGTCTTTGGCGGGGGTGATCAGATTCGAGATGCTCTTGTAAACGAGCGCGGTCAGCACGCTGACCACCACGCCCTTGATGATGTTGAACGGCAGGATGGCGGGCACGATGAGGCCGGCGACCACGTCGAAGGGCATGCCGTAGAAGATGGGGTCGACGACGAGGTTGGCCACGATAGCGCCGATGATCAGGCAGACCGTCGATACGACCAATCCGATGACGGCACCCTTGAACGTGCGGTTGCGCTTGTAGATGACACTTGACGGGATGACGAACGCCAACGCCACGATCGTGTTCATGAGGCAGCCGACCCAGTTGCCGGTGATGGCGCCATGTGCGACGGCGCTCACGATGCCCACGAGCACGCCCGGTCCCGCACCGTATGCGAAGCCCACGACAGCCGAGGGCACGAGCGCCACGTCGAGCTTCAGAAACGAAGCAGCAGGCATGATCGGGAACTCGATGAAGCTGAGCAGTATGGAAATGGCGCACATGAGCGCCATGGTCACCAACTGCTTGGTGCTCCAACGGTTCGTGTTTTGGACGGTCTGATTTTGCGCATAGGTAGACATAGGTAGTCCTCCTGTCTCTTCCATCCGGACTTTAACCGTTGGCCCCGGAATCGCACCGGTGTCAACCTGGACGGAGCGCGCCTGCGCTGGCAACGCATCCGGCCAGGGTCGCGGGCTCTCGGACGCGCCGATTACCGCCAGTGGGGAATTCCACCCCGCCCTGAAACAGATACAAGGGCGATTCTAAACCCTCTGAAAATGACAATCAATACCCTCTTTGAACGCTGTACAATTAGTCATAGTCAGCGTCTTGAAAGCAATCCGTATCAGCCTGCTGTGAGGGCGGGCGTTAAGATGGGATGACTATGGACAGGCCGAATGACCACCGATCGATTCAAGCCCA
>CADAKR010000321.1 GCA_902788545.1 uncultured Coriobacteriaceae bacterium | reverse complement strand
AGCCGCTCTTGCGGGCGGACTGAACGGCCTTGCGCATGGCGCGACGGAAGGCAACACGGCCCTCCAGCTGCTCGGCAACGGACTGCGCGACGAGCACGGCATCGAGTTCGGGGCGCTTGACCTCGACGACCTCGATGGAAACGGTGCCCGTGGCAACCTCCTGCAGCTTCTTGCGCAGGGCGTCGATCTCGGCGCCCTTCTTGCCGATCACGACACCCGGGCGGGCGGTCGTGATGATGACCTTGGTCTTGTCGCCGGCACGCTCGATTTCCACGCGAGCGACGGCGGCACGGGCGAGCTCCTTGTCGAGGAACTTGCGAATGGCCAGGTCGTTTTCGAGGTTAGCGGCGTAGTCCTTGCCTGCAAACCAGCGGCTGCGCCAATCCTCGGTGATGCCCAGACGGAAACCGGTGGGGCTTACTTTCTGACCCATAAGGCTTTATGCCTCCTCTCGCGTCGAAACGATGATCGTGATGTGGCTGGTGCGCTTGCGGATGCGCGAAGCGGAACCCTTGGCGCGCGGACGAATGCGCTTCATCGTCGGGCCCTCGTCGACGTAGCACGTCTTGACGTACAGGGAGTCGCCATCGACGTGATACTGGTTCTCGGCATTCGCGACAGCCGAGTTCAGCGTCTTCTCGACGGTCTCGGCGATGGCGCGGTTCGTGAATGCGAGGATTTCGCGGGCCTGGGGCACGGACTTGCCGCGGACCAGGTCGACGACCACGCGTGCCTTGCGGGGCGAAACGCGGACGTAGCGTGCGATTGCTCTAGCTTCCATTATTCACCCCTCCTATTTCTTCTTGTCGCCAGCATGGCCGCGGAAGGTGCGCGTCGGGGCGAACTCTCCCAGCTTGTGGCCGACCATGGACTCGGTGATGTACACGGGCACGTGCTTGCGGCCGTCGTGGACGGCGATCGTGTGGCCGACCATCTCGGGGAAGATGGTGGACGCGCGCGACCAGGTCTTCACGACTTCCTTCTCGTTCTTTTCGTTCATGGCCACAATGCGGCCGAGAAGGCGCGGCTCGACGAAAGGCCCTTTCTTCAGACTTCTGCTCACTGTTTCTCCTAACTTAAGCCGCTTACTTCTTGCGCCTGCGGATGATCAGGCGGCTCGAAGCCTTCTTCGGATTACGGGTACGATGGCCCTTGGTGGGAACGCCCCAGGGGCTGACCGGGTGACGACCCGAGGACTTGTTCTTGCCCTCGCCGCCGCCGTGCGGGTGGTCGATCGGGTTCATGACGGTGCCGCGGACGGTCGGGCGGATGCCCTTCCAGCGGTTGCGGCCGGCCTTGCCGATCTTGATGTTGGAGTGCTCGGCGTTTCCGACCTCGCCCACCGTGGCGCGGCAAGTCAGAAGCACGCGGCGCATTTCCGAAGACGGCATGCGCAGGATGGCGTACTTGCCTTCCTTGGCCATCAGCTGGATGCTGGTGCCGGCCGAGCGGGCCAGAGCGGCGCCCTTGCCGGGCTGCAGCTCGACGGCGTGAATCAGGGTGCCGACGGGGATGTTGGCCAGCGGCAGAGCGTTGCCGGGCTTGATGTCGGCATCGGGGCCGGAGACGACCATGTCGCCCACATGCAGGCCCTTCGGATGCAGGATGTAGCGCTTCTCGCCATCCAGGTAGTGCAGCAGCGCGATGCGGGCGGTGCGGTTCGGGTCGTACTCGATGGTCGCGACCTTGGCGGGCACGCCGTCTTTGTTGCGCTTGAAATCGATGATGCGATAACGACGCTTGTGGCCGCCGCCCTGGTGGCGCGTGGTGATGCGGCCCTTGTTGTTGCGCCCTGCGTGCTTGTGCAGCGGCGCGAGCAGCGACTTCTCCGGCTTGCTACGCGTGATCTCCGCGAAATCGGAGACCATCATGAAGCGACGGCCGGGAGAGGTCGGCTTGTACTGCTTGACTCCCATGTCCTTCTCTTCCTACTCTCGGAAGGCGCCCCCGTAGAGGGAGGACGGCTTCCCTAACCTAGACCCTTGCTCGCACGCCTCGTCGTACCCCAAGGGCCCCTACACTTCGTGGATCGCGATTGCCAGATGGCATTTGAGGAGGCAAACGCCCTGACTCCGTAATCCACGCGCCCGGGTGTGTCCATGCACAGCTAGACGCAAAGTAACATTATAGAGACGCCCAGTTGAGGGCGCAAGAACGGGTTTTTACGCACACAGTCGTTTTGCATCGCTGTG
>CADAKR010000320.1 GCA_902788545.1 uncultured Coriobacteriaceae bacterium | reverse complement strand
ATCGTCGGCTTCGTCGTCTCCCTCGTGCTTTTGGCTTGTGCGTATTGGCAGCTTTCGATCAACGGGATGCGCGAGGTGGATGTGCACTTCTGGGCGGCGACGGCGCTCATGGTCGCGGGCACGTTCACGTTCTTCTGGTCGGTCGCCGGCTTTGCCATCTTCGTGCTGACCCACGCCAAGGGCACCTACCTCAGGGGCATCCGCATGTTCACGACGCGTCAAATCGCCAGCAAGGTAAACACGGCGTTCGTCAGCATGAGCGTGGTGTGCGTGATGCTGTTCTTCGCGCTTACGACGGCGTCGGTGGGCATGGGATTGCTCGAGCTCTTCGCTGGCAACATCGACCAAACCACGCGCTACGATGCGAGCATCTTGGCGCAACCCGCGTATTATCCCGATGACACTTCGTGGGAAGGGGAGAGCGCCCGCTATGACGGCGATATCGCGGCATGCCTTGCCGAGCGCACGGGTAAGTGGGAAAGCGTTGTCAGCGAGAGCGCCCAAATAGATTACTGGGACTCGGGCGTGAACTACCAAGCGCTGCTCGACCAGATTCAAAACGTCGAGGACTTGAAGGATGCCGACGTTCTCACGGCCATCTGCAAGACCGAGATACAGGCCGTTTCCGAAAGCCAGTACAACGCGTGCTGCGCGCTCATCGGCGAGCATGGCATCGATCTGGTAAGCGACGAGTTCGCGGTGGACAACACGGTTTCCGGCTACGACACGCTGGGCGCGGCCATGGGCGGCAAGGACATCAAGCTCGAGATGGCGGGCGCGACGCTTCACGGCTGCGGTTCTCTGCAATGCGTGCCGCTCGACACGTCTGCGGTGAGCGATGTGGCGCTTCTCGTGATTGTTCCCGACGAGGTTGTGGCCAACCTGCGTAAGGGCGGTTTTCCGAACTACAGCTACCTCAACGTGATGTACCGCGAAGGCCGCGAGCAGGGCGATGTGGCTTTGGCCGAGGCTCTTCGCGAAGCAGCACCTCTGGCGGAAGGCGCGAGGACGGCTTCCGACGATATGGAAGAGCAGTACCAGCGGGGTCCGTGGCCGGTGTCGACCGTGTACACGGGTCGTTCCATGGCCGATCAAGCGGGCGGCCTGCGGATGGTCATAGCGTTTCTCGCGCTTTACATCGGTTTCGTCATGCTCGTCGCGACCGCTGCGGTGCTGGCCATCCAGCAGTTGTCGGAGACCGCTGACAGCTTGGGCCGCTATCGCCGCTTGTCCGACCTCGGATGTGATTTGCGCCAGATCTTCGGCTCGCTGCGCACCCAGACCGTGGTGCACTTCTGCGCGCCGCTCGTGCTGGCGGTGTGCCATACGGTATGCGCGGTGAGCGTCGTGGGCGGCACACTCTTCTCGGAGCTGGGTGTCGACCCGACGGGCCTCATCGGCATCGCCGCCGGTTCGATCGTGGGCATCTACGCGGTGTACCTGGTTGCCACCTACCTGCTTTCGAAGAGCATCGTCCGCAACGCGGTCGTGCAACGCAGGACAGCCTAACCGTCTCCTTCGAGAAAAGCGGTCCCGCCCTCTTTCGGCGGGACCGCTTTTTCTGCGTGCACATTAGCACGTTTTCAAACTGAATTGCAGTCTGCACTTTGCTTGGTTTTCGTGGTATTAAGCCTTATCCGAAAGCGCGAGGAAGGATGGGTGCGGACATGATTCTTGTAAAGGGATCGCAAGGTGACATCGAGAAGGCGGCGCGCGGTTCAGGGCTGGCGTTAACGGCGGAGCAGGTGCGGGACATCGTGGAGGCCGAAAGCGCCTGCTCGGTCGAACACGGACGGGTGTCGTTTGGGGAAAGCGCTGCCGTGCGGATTGTTCGCGAGTTCGCAGGTTCGCCGTTCATGTCGGGAAATGCCATCGAGGTCCTCTTGGAGTTGACGGAGGTTTTCTATGAGCTGCGGGAGGGTTTTCCTGCCTCTATTACCGACGCCGCGATCCTCGAGACGCTTGCGGATGCGTTCGATGGCGAAGCCTCCGGGGATGCTGGCCTTGCCGCTGTGCTGACGAGCGAGTCGCTTTCGAGGCGGATGGATTATTCGGCATACGAGATCGCCGACGGCGACGGCAATGTGTATCGCTGGGACCCCGATGAATGGCATGACGACGTAACGGCGGACGGATGGTGCGGCGAACGATGGGAGGACACCGATGAATGATGTGCTGAGCATCGTCGAATCAGCT
>CADAKR010000319.1 GCA_902788545.1 uncultured Coriobacteriaceae bacterium | reverse complement strand
CATTGCGACGAGCCATAGCCATGAAGCGTCCTCCCCGTCACCGAGGCGCGATCCGGTTTTCGCGTACAGCGCATCGTCTGGAAAGAAGTATCCAGCGTCCGCTGCCCAGACAAGGCTCACCGCATCGACGACCTGTTTACTCCACTTCTTTAGCCATGCCCTCTTTCTTGCTGCACGATTCGGATGCTCCTCCGCAGCTATGTCATAGGCCACTATCGCATGCTCTATCGAGTGGAGAATTCGGGCCTGCATGAAGTCCAGCTTGAGACATCCAAGGTCCGCGAGACCGCGCTCGTATGTCTCTTCCGGGCCTTCTCCGGAGGTCGAAGCCTCGTTCTCTAGCGTGGCGCGAACATCTACCACGCATGCGACGGTGAACGTCGCAATGCCGACGTAGTTGACCCGCAGGAAGAACTTGACGGGATCCCTGCTTGCGATGGAGCGCACGGCCGCATCCGCGATGTCGACGCCGACGAAGATGCCGGTCGACACAGTGACCATGCGGCGCATCGCGGGGGTGCCCCAGGGGAGGATGTCCTCGGGGGCGATGCGACCGAGCTCAGCAACCCCATGGATATCCAAGTCTCTGATTTCCCTTGCCGCTCTGCGGCAAAAGTAGAATCCCCGCACGACGCACTGATTGACCAGAACGGGAAGGGCCTGTCTGCCTGCCTCCTCCAGCATGCCAATCTCCGTACGAAGGTCGAACTTGCGAGCGGTCCCCTTCACGATCCTCCCGTTTTCGTCATGGTCCGCGAGCAGGGTCCCGTTGAACAGCCTGCTCACCCAAAGGCGTAGGCCAGGCTCCTCCGCGCTTGCCTCCCTGAAGAAGGGAAGGGCAGAAACATCCTTTATGAGGGAAACGATGGGTCCCGGGATGCCGGTGCCGCCCATGAGCGAGCCGCCTGAGCCGGCCATGTCGCTCACCATATGAAAGAACCAGTCGATCGTCCCGAAGGTGAGCTTCTCCTGGAGGTTCTTTCCGATGAGGGGCCTGTGTGACTCTGGCACGGGCGCGACTCTCAGGGCGCCAGACACGTCCGTACCCACCACGAGCCCGGTGAACTGGGTGAACATCGAGAAGAATAGTCCGTCGATGCCGAAGTGGTGAGAGAAGTCCCTGAGGTGGTGCTGCAGACCGCCGCCGAAGTCATTCGTGTTGCCGTCAGCAGCGAAAGGATGATTCTTCTCCAGTTTCCGTATGGCTCCGGCGAGGTCGTCCCCTTCGTATCCCTCGCTCCTTGCAACCCTTATCACAAAGCGCTCGACCTGGTCCTTTCCCCAACGGTTCGCGCGGTCGAGCGAGAACTCCCCGACCCAAAAAACGTCAACGAGGCCTGCAATCACTCCACTCGCGGCAGCAACGAGGTAGTCAAGCCTGTCGGCCTTGTCCACGCTTGGATCCCAATCGACCTCATCTTCGAGCGTCTCGTGGATGTCCGCGGAGGTCTCTTTGCCCCGTGACGCCTCATCGCCAAGGGTGAGCGAGGGGGTGCCCAGAAGGGGGGTGCGCTTCTGGAAGGAGATGTCGTACTGTACAAGTGAGCTGACGCCGTCGGTTGCCAGCTCGGTCGATTCGCCACTCATGGCCAAGATCCGCCTTTCGAAGTGCATGGCTAACATAACCGTGGTCGGCATTGCCGAACTCATTGCAACGCCTTCGCCAAAGATGGGAGATCGTTCGGAGACGAGCGATATGGCAGCTGCAGCGACTTGGCGCGTGCGGCGGGCGCCCACCGAGAGCTGCTCTGCCAAATCTGCAAGCTTTTCCTCGTCGGCCATTGCTTCTTCGTGCAAGGTCACGACTTCGAGACTACGGTCGCTCATGAAAGAATTCCCATCTTGTTCGATATGGTTATCTGAAAAATTATACGCCAATCCACGGAAAAAAGCCCTACCCACGCCGGCAGGCGAGCATCTTTGCTTGCCTTCTCAGACCTAGGGTAATCAGGCTACTGCGTCATGAAACGCGTTTGCGGCTATCTTTGGGGAGAGCATAGCGACGGCAAAACGCGCTTCGCGTCGTCGCTCGCCGTCGCCGATTGGTTTGTCCGCTCGCTTCCCGAGAACGACGCGATCTGGGATTCGGGATCCTTTGTTTTCGCCCGTTCAACCAACGTTTACGTCCATTGCTTGACGTGTCATCCCCAGATTTTCTGGCTCCTTCTCGGACTGATCGACTGCTCCGCCGAAGATTCGGA
>CADAKR010000318.1 GCA_902788545.1 uncultured Coriobacteriaceae bacterium | reverse complement strand
TGGTCGTGTACGACGCGCTTGTCGGCGATGGCGTGCTCGCCTGCGTGCCACGTGGTGCGCGCACGATTGACGTGGGTAAGCGTGCAGCCAACCACACGATGCGCCAGGAGCAGATCAGTCAGGTGCTGCTCGATGAGGCGCTCGCGGGCAACAAGGTCGTACGCCTGAAGGGCGGCGACCCGTTCATGTTCGGCCGCGGCGGTGAGGAACTCGAGCTGCTTGCCGAGCACGGCGTGCCGTACGAAGTGGTTCCCGGTATCACATCGGCACTTGCGGTGCCGGCGTACAACGGCATTCCCGTGACGCACCGCGATTTCACCTCGTCGCTTCACATCATCACCGGCCACAAGCGCGCCGGCGCCGATTACGACATCGACTTCGAGGCGCTCGTTCGCACGAAGGGCACGCTCGTGTTCCTCATGGGCGTCCGTTCGCTTCCCGACATCATGGAAGGCCTGCTCTCGGCGGGCATGAGCCCCGACATGTCGGCTGCCGTTCTGCAAGAGGGAACGACAGCTGGTCAGAGGCGCGTCGTGGCCACAGTCTCCACGTTGGCTGAGCGCGCTGTCGAGGCGCAGATCGAAGCACCGGCCATTATCGTCGTTGGCGGTGTATGCGCCCTGGCAGACGAGTTCGAGTGGTACGAGAAGCTTCCGCTTGCGGGCTGCAAGGTCGTGGTCACGCGTCCAGCTGAGCTCGTATCCACAATGTCCGACCGACTTCGCAAGTTGGGCGCCGAAGTGCTCGACGTGCCGGCAATTGCGACCGTGCCCATCGAAGACAATGAGGCGTTGGCAAATGCTTTCGAAAACATTGCCCTTTACGATTGGGTTGTCTTCACGAGTCCTTCGGGCGTGCGCATTTTCTTTGACGAGATGCTCAAAGCTGAGGTCGACTGTCGCCTCCTCACGGGCGAAATCGCAGCGCTCGGGCAGGGAACGGCAAACGAGCTGCGCAAGCATGGCTATTTCGCCGACCTTGTGCCCGAAGGCGCGACGGGCGAGGCGCTCGGCGAAGCGCTTGCCGAAACTGCCGAACCTAACTCGCGCATTCTCATCCCACGCGCCCGCATCGGTAATCCCGAGCTCGTCGAGATTCTCGTTGCGGCGGGACACAGCGTCGACGATGTTCCCACCTATGACACCGTGCCGCTCGAGGGCGGCTTGATCGGTCTTGCCGACCAAATCGAGCAGGGGCGAATCTTCTGCGTGGCGTTCACCAGCTCGTCGGGCGTGCGCGCGTTCGTCGAGGCCCATCCCGACGTCGATCCAACTCACGTTTGCGCGGCATGCATCGGCGAAAAGACCCGTGCGACTGCCGAGGGCTTCGGCATGAAGACGTTCATGTCCGAACGTGCGACGATGGATAGCTTGGCCGCTGCCATAATGAGAGAATACGCTCAGAAGGATTAAAGCGCATTACTGCGAGGGTGCGTTGTCGACGCCCCATGGGAAGGGAAGGATTGACAATGGAACTGCTGCAACGTTCGCGCCGCCTGCGTGGAAGCGAGGCCTTGCGCCGCATGGTGCGCGAGACCCGCGCCGATGCGTCGTCGCTCATCTACCCGGCCTTCGTCGTCGAGGGCACGGATGTCAAGGAGGAAATCCCCTCGATGCCAGGCCAGTACCGCTGGTCGCTCGACCGCTTCCCCGAGAAGCTCGAGGAGCTTGCGGCTGCGGGTGTGACGAGCTACATGCTGTTCGGCATCCCTGATGTGAAAGACGAAGTCGCATCGTCGGCATACGCTGAAGACGGAATCGTGCAGCGCGCGGTGCGCCTTGCCAAGGAACGCTATCCTGAGCTGTATTGCATCACCGATGTATGCCTGTGCGAGTACACGAGTCACGGGCATTGCGGCATGCTCAAGGGCCACGAAGTCGACAACGACCCGTCGGTCGAGTTGCTTGCACGCACGGCCGTGTCGCACGCCGCTGCCGGGGCGGACATGGTGGCTCCTTCTGACATGATGGATGGGCGCGTGCTTGGCATCCGTCAGGCGCTTGATGCGAACGGGTTCAACACCACGCCCATCATGGCGTACTCGGTGAAGTACGCGAGTGGCTTCTACGGGCCGTTCCGCGAGGCAGCCGATTCGGCGCCGGCGTTCGGTGATCGTCGTGCCTATCAGATGGACGTGCACAACCGCCGCGAGGCCGTGAAGAAGGCCTTGCAGGATATCGAGCAAGGTGCTGATATCGTCATGG
>CADAKR010000317.1 GCA_902788545.1 uncultured Coriobacteriaceae bacterium | reverse complement strand
TGATGCCGCGCGCGAGGCTGGCCATCATGCGCTTGCTGTCGCGCGCCACGACCTCGCGGTTGGCGGCGTCGAACAGCCCGCGCTCGTAATCTTCACGCCCGTAAGTCTTCACGGCCAGGATGTTCGCCACGCTATCGGACAGCTCGCCCGAAAGCTGGTTTTGCGCGCCGGCCGCCTTCTCGTTCAGGTTCAGGATGCGCCGGTACATGAGGTAGCTCACCGTGCCGTACAGCAAGAGCAGCGCCATGAGCACGACCACGTACATCGGCACGCGCGGTCCCAAGATGATGCAGATGAACACGACCGATTCGAGCACCGGGAGGAACGGGAAGTTGATGCCCTCCACCAGCTGGTTGTAGGCCGCCATGAACTTGGAAGTCTGCGACACGAGCGTACCGCCGAAGCGGCTGGAATGGAAGCTGACCGACTGGTTGCACAAGCAGTCGAAGCAAAGCGTGGCCAAGTCGTACGACACGGCGATTTCGAGCTTCCACAGCGTGTAGTCCTGCAGGCGGCTAAACGCCTGGCCGAACACGTTGATAAGCAGCAACGCCAAGATGTAGGGCCCGAACACCGTAAATACCTGGTCGGCGGCAACCGGCTCGGCC
Organism: uncultured Coriobacteriaceae bacterium; assembly: GCA_902788545.1. GTDB lineage: Bacteria > Actinomycetota > Coriobacteriia > Coriobacteriales > Eggerthellaceae > UBA9715. The sequence continues at coordinate 1,604 of CADAKR010000317.1, read as the reverse complement.
GATATGCGGTCGACGATGAGGCTCATGACGAGCGGGTTGCCATAGGAAAGCAGCACGCCGAAGCTGATCGTGGACACGATCATGCCGATGTAGAGCCCCAGGTGGCGGCGCGTAGCCCACCAGTAGTAATGCAACGTGCGCCGTGTCGTGCTCTGCGCACCTGCGCCCTTCGCCATGTGCCTTCACCCCCTTGTTGCCTGCGCTTTTCCCATCGCAATCATAACGCTTTCCAAGGCAACTGCCACAGGGCGCAACGCATAGGTTCGAAGAGGTTGACGTGAGTCGCTTCGTGTAATACAGTTATGTGCAACATCGTTAGTACATGTTCGTTGTACAGGAGGGCACCATGGAAGACGCAATGGTAACCGGCCGCATGTCCGCAGAGAAGAAAGCAGCTGGAGCAAAGGTGCTCGCGAAGGCGGGGCTTAACGCGTCGCAGGCAGTCAACTTGCTCTACGACAAACTCGAAGAGGAGCAAAGCGCCGATTTCCTGCTGCATCGCAAGCCCGAGCCAAGGGAATGGGAATCGGCTGGCAAATTGTTGGACGCACTCGCCTCCCCCATCCCCATTCATACGCGGTTCGACAATATGACGCGAGGCGAAATCAAGCTTGAACGCGCAAAAGCGAAGGGGTGGATCTAGCGATGGCCCTCCAAAAACTGCTGGTCGACACGAACGTCGTCATTGATTTCCTGCTTCACCGCGACCCCTTTTACGAAAAGGCGCGACTACTTATGCTCTGTGGCCGAGTTGGCGAGTTTAATCTGTGGATCGCATCATCGCAAGTCACCGACATCATCTACATAATGACCGATGGCGGAAAGAAGAGCAAAGTCCCCGAAACGCTGGAAAAACTGCGTGCGCTACGCACATTCGTGAACGTATTCGCCGTCACCGATGCCGATATCGACAAGATGCTTGCAGCCAGCTGGTCCGACCCGGAAGACGGCCTGCTCATCAATCTTGCCCTGAAGATGCGCGCCGATGCCATCATCACCCGCGACGCCGACTTCCCCGAAACCGACCTCATTCGCGTGCACGACTGCGCGAACTTCTTCGAGTGGTTGAAAGACGAAAAGGGCCTCTCGTACGACGAGATTCCCTATTAGCGGCAAGCGGCCAGTGCGGCAGCAACGCCGACGCTAAACGATCCCATAACCAGCCGCAGCCAATGCGTCAGCGGCTGGCTCGAAATCCTCGGCCTTGACCAGGATGTAGTCTGTATCGTACGTAGAGACGGCGAAAATGCCGATGGCGTTTTGCGCGAGGACGGCGGCTATCTTCGACAATATTCCGACTAGGGAAAAATCGAGCGTTCCCTGAATGCGAAAGCCCTTCCAGCCATCTTCACGCGCAACCGTGCGCGCAGGAACGGCGCTCGTTTCGCACACCAGCGACAGCTCGTCTTCGGTCTTGCCGATGAAGAACAGCTGGCCGCTCAGATCGATGTCAGCGAGCGATTCAAGCTTGCAGACCGTCAATTCGTAAGGGAGCCTCTTCAGTTCCATTTCGCCCTGCTCCAGCCTCTCTGATCTTTTGGGGCTCAACAACCGCCCGCCTTCAAGTCGCGGTTTTACGCACATCATACCGTTTCCCGGAGCAG
>CADAKR010000316.1 GCA_902788545.1 uncultured Coriobacteriaceae bacterium | reverse complement strand
CAAGACCGCCTACGGCATCCACAAGGCGCTCGGCGTTCATGCTCCGGAGTTTCTCAACAAAATCCGTATCATAGCTGTCAAAGCTCAGCTCACCGGTAACGTACTTGACGGTGTATTCGTCCATGAAGTCATTGACGATATCCCACTCACCAGCTTTCGCTGGAAACATGATTATCATCCTATCCATGGGGCACCCTCTCGTCCTTTTACCATTTGCTGACAAACCCATCGATCCACTGGCCGGTATCGAAGTCGTCTTGCTCGGACAGCCTCACGAACTCTTCGAAATCCCTCTTGATCGAGTCATAGGCTTTTTTCGCTTCGTCATATGAACTTGCAAATACCGTATGAACCATTGAGCCGTAAATGCCGCATGTTATTTCGTGGTTCTCAAAATCTTCGTCCGCCTCAACGGTCACGCGGCACCATCCCTCAATCTCCTCGTCGCGCCATACAAGAGATTCGTCATCAACGTATATATCTCGCCAGACGATTGTGTCATTCAGAGGCTCTTCGACCGAACCAATGAACAACGGAGCACCAGTTTGAGAGAGAACGGCTACGTAGAACGGCCTGTCCAAGACGATCTTGCGAGGCTCTGGCGGATCCTCAGGAGGTAATCCCATGCAGGCAATCATCATCGTATAGGCGCCTGCCTCCATGCCCGCTTCGTTAACCTTCAGCTTCGCACCGTGGACCATCTGCGTTGGCGTCGGGTTGATGCCCGTCATGGGGAGAAGCTCCATGGATGCGGCCGAGCTGATTCCGGCTGCCTTAAGCAGTGACTCGAAAGCGTCGATGTTGGACTCGCATTCGAATCGAGGGATGCTGAGGTCGACGGGCTCGTCAACCAGAGGCCTTTCGGACCCGAGCGCCTCGAACAGCCGCATTGCTTCCATGGAATCGCACTTGTCATCTACGGGCAGTACAAAGCACATCTCTGCCCCCGAGCTGAGCATCACCGAAACCGCTGTGCAGTTGTTTCCCTCGATAACCCTGCAATCGCGCCTGCCCTTCATGAAGGCTGCCTTCACGTCGCCATTGGGCGAGTGAAAGTCATCGATTTCCGTATCGCAGTCTTCGAACGGGTCGTCCCATGCGTCTTTCAAATAGAGAGCAGAAACGAGGCAGGCCATCGCCGTGGGCGACAGGTCCACTGAGGGCGACAGGAGGCCGCGGGTTTGCTCGGCAATCCACGCCGCAATCTCCTGACTGGTTCCCACGCTGGTCAAATCGCGAATAGCAATCTTGATTGCGTTCTCGTCGCACGTCTTCAAGAAACCCTCTTCCGGATTCGCGGCCTCGGAAAGCCATACCGCAGACGCGATGCTGGAATCGTAGCCGTCGTAGTGCCACCCATGCTCCAGTATTAGCCCGAAAGGATCTTGCTCGGCCAGAAAGGACTCGGCTCCCATCAGCTGATTGAGTTCCTGCAACGTTATCCCCGAGGAGCCTTCGCGCACGAGCGAAAGTAGATTAGTGACGCATGCTGGGGACCATACGGAGTTGCCCTTTGCTGGCACCATCGCCCCCTGCAAGGCCCTCGCCACTCTCCATGCCTGAGCGCCTGCCGCTTTTTGCTTATCGTTCATGATTGCTCCCGCCTCTTCGATTCGAGAGCATTATTGCTCATCGTATGAGCTCTGGGTGTCCACTGGTTGGGACACGCGCTCGAACTTTACGCCGCCTGGGGCCGTTTTGCGTTCTTATTGCTTCCCGTACTTGCCCAGAATCCCCCTGAGCCAGTCGGCATAGCCTTCACGCAACGATTTCGGTCGCAGAATCTCGGCTCCTTCGCCAAGCGTTGCTAGCCAGCCGTAGAAGACTGGGCTTTCGCGAATCGGAACGGTCACCGTCGCGGTCTTCCCATCATCGGAAGGAGAAGCATTCACATCGCGTCCGAAGCGGTCGACGACAACGTTCATCAGGTCGGCATCCACCTTAATCGTCGCAACAATGCGCTCGCCATCGTACATGCCGAAGGCGGTCCTCGCGGCTTCCTCGGGGTCGTAGGAAGCAATCACCTCGTTGCGGTCGACATGCTTGCCCGTTATCGCAATCTGCCCCATTCGGTCGACGCGGTAGTTCCGGATCTCGGCATCCGATGCGCTGTATGCCACCAGGTAGTAGTTGCCGTCCGAGTAGGTCAGGTTCATCGGCGTGACGACGTGGGCCGCGCCCTCTTTCCTGGCGACGCGCTCCTTGCCGGCGCCG
>CADAKR010000315.1 GCA_902788545.1 uncultured Coriobacteriaceae bacterium | reverse complement strand
CTGTGTCCTTGTGCGCAACGTCGATGCCGTGGGATAGCCCCGCCAGCGTGCCGACGCCGGAAGTCGGCAACATGGAACAAGCGCTCGAGCGGGCGAAACGGGGCGAAGACGCCTGGTTTTCTGTGGGCGCCGACGTGTTCGGTTTTTGGCGGCTTGCCGAAAGCGGGGCTGTGACCTGCACGCTGTTCAATGCATCTGCCCATGATTCGCATGACGTGCTCGTGCCCATGGAAGGCGAGGACGTCTCCGAACTTGTGGCTGGCTACGCCGTTCCCGTCGTCGATGCGCCTGAAGCCGGCATCGTTTCGGGCACACCCGCAGCCGAGCGATTTGCGCGCGTGTTCTTGTGGCCGTTCGGATCGGCCATCTTGCATTTCCACGCCGACATGCGCCTCGCTGCGCCGATGGAGCCAGGGTTTGGCGTGCTGGCCCACATTACGAGCTTGCCCAACGAGGGCGGTTTTGGCACGCTCGGATTGCCTGCGCACGTGTTTGTCGATTGGCTGGCAGAGGCAGGGGCGCGTTACTGGCAGGTGCTGCCCGTCAGCCCGACGGACGAATTCGGAAGCCCATATGCCGGTATCAGCGCGTTTGCGGGCAACGCGCTGCTGTTGGATGCGGATGCCGCAAAAGCGGGCGAGATTGCAGTCGCCGCCGCGCCCGATGAGTATCGCGCCTTTTGCGAGCGCGAAGCCGACTGGCTCGATCCCTATGCGTGCTTCATGGCGATACGAGCGAAGGTCGGCGAAGGTCGAGCTTGGTGGGAATGGCCCAGCGCGTATCGCTGTTTCGATAGGGCCGTTATCGAGCGCGACGAGGAGCTTGCCGCATCTGCTGAGTCGTTCCGCGCCCAGCAATTCGCCTTCGAATGCCAATGGGGGGCCTTGCGCATACATGCAAGCATGCGCGGCATACAGATTATCGGCGACATGCCCATATACGTGAGCGCCGATAGCGCCGACGTGTGGGCGCATCCCGAATGGTTCCAGTTGGGATCCGACGGCACGCCTGAAGTGGTCGCCGGTTGCCCGCCCGACGCATTTGCGGTCGAAGGCCAGGTCTGGGGCAACCCGGTTTACGACTGGGGCACCATACGCGCTGATGGCTATAGCTGGTGGCTGCGCCGCATGCAACGCGCCTTCGACCTGTACGATTTCGTGCGGCTCGACCACTTCATCGGGTTCTCGCGGTATTTCTCGATTCCCGTGGGCGCCAAGGCGACGGCTGGCGCCTACCGGTTGGGCCCGGGTTTTGAGTTCTTCCGCCTGGCGCACGAGAAACTGGGCCCGCTTCCCATCATCGCCGAGGACCTGGGCCTGCTAACGCCGCGTGTTCGCGCGCTCGTCGCCGATTGCGGTTTTCCCGGCATGGATATCATCCAGTTTGCCGATGGGGGAGACCCGTTGTCATCCTACGAACCGCGTCCCGAGAAGGTCGTCTACACCGGCACGCACGACAACCAGACATTGCTCGGCTTCGTGCGCGACCGCTATTCGGACGAAGACGAGGAGCAGGTGTTCTCCGCGCTCATCAAGATGGTCATGGACAGCAGCGCACCGGTGTGCATATTCCCGCTGCAAGACCTCATGGCCTTAGGTGACGAGGCGCGCATGAACGTACCAGGCGTTGCCGAAGGAAACTGGGCCTGGCAGGCCGACGAGCTCATCGCCCCCGCCTGGCTGCCGTTCCGCTAGCCAGATCCTAGCCACAAGGACCAAAAGGGGAGTATCCCCTTTTGGTCCCTGGAGGCTGGGCAAATACGCTCAGTAAAAAAGTAACCAATAGTTACTTTTGTCCACATAATGTTGTGATTACTGTGCAGGTCATCTACAGGGTGTATGATTGCGTGACACATTCTGAAAGATGAGGCTATGGCAGAGAAGCATACTGAAGAAATCGAAGAAGCCGCCGCAGAGACCACCGAAGAGGCAATAACGGAAGGCGAGGAGCGCCAGGCGCTGTCGACCGATCGTCTGGGGACGAAGAGCATCCTGAAGCTGTTGCTCGAGTTCTCCATTCCGGCGATCATCATGATGACGTTCAATGCCTTGTACAACATCGTCGACGCGGTCTTCCTGGGTCAGGCCATCGGCGATACCGGCATCGCCGTCACCACGCTGGCGTTCCCCGTCATGATCCTGCTCATGGGCGTGTCGGCGTTGGCTGGCCAGGGCGGCAACGCGCTGGCGGCCATCCAGCTCGGCGAGGATAAAATC
>CADAKR010000314.1 GCA_902788545.1 uncultured Coriobacteriaceae bacterium | reverse complement strand
GGCGGGCCTGCATGGCCTTGATGCGGAACTTCTCGGGACGGGCCAAAACGAAGGGCGCGTGGTAGCGGTTGGCGGACTTGCCATTGCCGATATAGCCGACGGTGACGATGCGATCAGACATGGGGGCTCCTTTGGACGCGGGGTTTGAGGTCCTTGTTGATGCCATTCTATGAAGTGGAAACCGTCAGGAAGATAGGAGGTCGGCAAGCGGGAAATCCCTTCCCAAGCTCGGGCAATCCCCCGCGCCCAGCCTGAAACTTTTGTCCGCTACGCCCACAGGCTCCTGTTGTCAGCGGCATACAGGGGCACGTTGCGCATCCAATCCTGTTCGCGATAGCCCGACAGGCTGAAGCGGACCGCACGAACATCGGGGTGCTTCTCCTTGAACGCACGCAGGCTCTTGGCGCGAAGGTTCTCCTCGGCTTTCGCCTCGAGGGCGAAGATACCGCCCGCATCCTGGACCAGAAAGTCAATTTCCCCCGTGGAGTTCTCAGCCGACCAATAATAGGGAGTCAGGCCGCATTCTGCTATCAGCTGCTGGCACACGTATTGTTCGGTAAGGGCGCCTTTGAACTCCGTGAAGACGCGCTTCCCTGAGAGGACAGCCTCGGGCTCAAGGCCGCTTTTCGCCCCAAGAAGCCCGACATCGACGAAGAAGGCTTTGAAGGCGTTCTGGTCACAATAGGCGGACAGAGGGATACCGGGCTTGCTGACCCGCCGCACTTTGTGGATGAGCCCCGCCTGCTCGAGCCATCGCAGGCTCTCATCGAAATCTGCTGCCCTGGCGCCTTTCTTCACCTGTCCAAAGATAAATTTCTTGTTCTCGCGGGACAAGTGGGCGGGAATGGAGTCCCACGCAAGCATGGTACGAGCAAGGAGGCGTGCGGGCACGTGCTTGGCAAAGTCGTTGACGTACCCTTCCAGGATCTCTTGCTGGACGGACCTTGCGGACATGACATCGCCGCTTTCGACGAATGCTTCCACGGCCTCGGGCATCCCACCGACGACGTAGTACGTCTTGAGTAGCTCCTCGAGCCGTTGCGCGAAAGAAGCCAGCATAGCCTGATCGCCCGATTCGATGAGCTTGCCGAACCGCTCGTTACCAGTTGCCTCCAGAAACTCGCGAAAGGAGAGCGGAGGGAGGTCGAGCATGTTGACTTTGCCCACTGGGAAGCCGGTCCCTTCCGTAGCGGAGATGCCCAGCAGCGACCCTGCCGCTGCCACATGGTATTCACAGGCATCCTCGCAGAAGTACTTCAGGGCGGTGATGGCCTTCGGGCACGCTTGGATCTCGTCGAGGATAATGAGCGTCTTCTCTGAATCGATATCAACGCCGAGATGAAGGGAGAGCGAAGCAATGATTCTCCGTACGTCGAGGTCCGGCTCGAAGAAACCTCGGGCGGTCAGATCTCTGTCGAGGCTCACGTAAGCAACGTTCCCGAACTGGGTATTGCCAAACTCTTTGAGCAACCAGGTCTTGCCGACCTGCCGAGCACCGTTGAGTATGAGCGGCTTCCTGCGCGGGCTATCCTTCCAGCCGATGAGCCGCTCCATGAGTTTTCTTCTCATAGCAATCTCCTTTACAACATTTTTATGTCCTTATTTTTGTTGATAATAACAAAAAGAAGGACATAAAAATGTTGCTATACACATTATTTTGGACGAAAAAGGGAGGTTCCCCTCGTGTACCACTCCGTATAGCGGTCGCGCAGGGTGGCCAGGGCCTGGGCATCCAGACCGTACTCGGCGTCAAAATACGCCTCGTAGGTCCCGTAGCGCGCGATGATGGCGTCGAACACGCGGCGACCCATCTGCTCGCTCACGCCCAGGGCGAGCAGCACCAGCATGGCCGCTACGCCCGTGCGGTCCTTGCCGGCGGTGCAGTGGAAGACGATCGGCACCTCCTCCTCTACGAGGTGGGCGAAGAGACGCCTATAGGCGGTGCTGTCAAAGGCCATGCTGACATAGATGTCATCCATCACGGCCAAGGCCTTGGGCGAGAACATATCCGTATCGGAAGACCCGTCCTCCAGATGGTCGAGGGCGTCAATCCCCCTCACCTCGCGGTGCGCCTCCAGGATGCGGGCGATGCCCTCGGGAGAGAAGTCGATCTCATCCCCGCGCGCGTCGAGCATGGCACACGACCGCTCATAGATAACACCGGGCAAGCGCGGGTCGGGCATCTCGTCCGCCTCGATAGCGCTGCGGAAGTCGAGGTCGCA
>CADAKR010000313.1:1129-3356 GCA_902788545.1 uncultured Coriobacteriaceae bacterium | reverse complement strand
CGACCTCATACTAAACATCCGATTCCTTGTGGGCGCGGTTTAAAGCGGGCGCTCGCGATGGGCTGGGCGGGGCCTCCCGCCGTGCCGGGCTGCCGGAATGATGCGGCAAGAGCCAAAAGGGGAGTATCCCCATTTGGCTCATTTGGCGCTCGCGATGGGCTGGGCGGGGCCTCCCGCCGGGCGGAGCGCCTTCTCCTGCATCGGCGGGTGCTTAAAGCGGGCGCGTGGTGGGGGCTTTGCCGCCTTCCAGCACGAAACGAATGCGCTCTTCCAAGCGCTCGGCGTTCACGAGCTCGTCGAACAGCGGTGTTTGCATGCCGTCGGCCACCAGCACGATGTAGGGGTAGGCTGCGACGGCGAACTTGATGCGCAGCTGTCTGTTGGCGTCGGTGTTCACGAGGCAGAACTTCACGCTGCCCGCGAACTTGTCCGAGAGCTGCTCGAACACGGGCGTCATCTCGTCGCAAAACGTGCAGAACCCGGCCGTGAACTCGATGACGCAGGGGACGGTGCTATTCGCGACTTCCGCTTCGAACGTCTCATCGGTGATTTCGTAAACCATGATGCATTCCTATCTCCGTTTGCGTGCATGGGTATATGGTACCGAAACTTCCGGCGTTCATCTCGTTTTGCGCCTCATTGTTTGCATGCGTGCAAGGGAAACTGCGCCAATCAACGATATACTGCTCATAGTATGCAGTTGGAGGCTTGGTTCGACCGATTGTCTCGGGTGTCGATTTGTCGTCAGGTGGCGGCGGGGAGGGGTTCGCATGAAGCTGATCAAGAGGACGACCGCAGTTGCCCTCGCGTTCGCGATGTCCTTCGTGCTGGTTGCGTGCGGCCAGAGTTCGAGCGGCTCTGTCAGCTCGTCGGCAGCCAGCGCCAGCGCCAGTGCAAGCGCAAGCGGGTCGTCGGCAGCGACAGGCGAGCTTGTAGGCAAGCCGTGGGTCACGTCGATTATCCAGGGCAACCTGCCGGCGCAGGCGCCCGAGGCGAAAGACGACATCTACACGCACTACGGCTACGAATATCTGGCAGCCCATCAAACCCAGCCCTCCTCGGCGATGACAGATTATGCTGGCGAGCTGCAGACTACCAATCTTGCCGTGATCAAGGACGCTTCGAAGTCGAGCCACGACCTCGATCAGCTGCGCATCTTCTACAATCAGGCCGCCGATACCGAGACGCTGCAAAAGACGGGGTTTGCGGACGTGCAACCTTACCTCGATCGTATCGACGCGGTGAAATCGATTGAGGACATGAACACGCTGCTCAAGGCAGAGGATTTCCCGTTTAGCCCGTTCGTGCTGTCTTATCTTACCGTCGCTGACACGCGCGACGTGAACATCGCGAACGTAGCCGCAAACCTCGCGCTTGTCGACACGTTCGCGGTGGGCGGGGCGTACTACCAAGACTCCGACGACCCGAAAGTCCAGGAGTCCATGCTTGCCGCCGTCAAGAACACTGCGTCGATGGCGGTAGTCGACCTCGTGACCGCGGGCATGGACATTGAGGAAGCGAGGACGGCGTTCACCTCGCTCTTCGAATTCGAGAAGACGCATGGCAAGTACGTCGAATATAACGGCCAATACGCGCAGAAGGATTTCGGTGCCATGGCCGAAGCGGCGCGCAAAAGCTACTTCACGCTGGACGAGCTGTGTACGGCTTGCCCCAACTTCCCGATGAGGGAAACGCTCGGAAAAATGGGGAAGGGCGCTTCCCCCACCTATGTGTCAACGCGCGAGTGGCTTGAGGCGTTCAACGGCGTGTGGACGAATGAGAACATCGAGGCTATCAAGCTGATTGCCAAGATCCAAGTGCTCGCCGAGACGCGCCCCTATCGCGATCCGTCTGCTGCGAACAAGATTCTCGCGGAATACGGCCTGCCCACTGTCGATGCCGAATCGTTTGCCTACGAGGCCTGCAACCAGCAGAGCACATTCGCCATCGTCCTGGCTCAGACCTATGTCGACACGGCACTCGGGGCGAATGCCAAACCCCGTCTGACGGCGCTTTCGCAACAGCTCGTCGACGCGTACAAGGCCCTTATCGGCAGCACCTCTTGGATGGGCGATGAATCGCGGCAGCGCGTCATCGAGAAGCTCGACCACATGACGCTGAACGTGCTCGAGCCCACAGGCGGTTATTACGATTTCAGCGGAGTCGAGCTTACGCCGACCGATCGGGGTGGCACGCTTTTGGGCAACTACCTGAAGCTGAAGCAATA
>CADAKR010000313.1:0-1103 GCA_902788545.1 uncultured Coriobacteriaceae bacterium | reverse complement strand
TATCGCCTTGACCAAGAGAGCAAGATGATCGGCCAGCCTGCCGTGCCGGCATGCGTGTGGTTCATGGTCAGGCCCACCGAGACGAACGCTTTCTACGATCCGACGACCAATTCCATCAACATCTATCCCGGCTATGTGACCAGCCTCGTGTACACCGAGGGCATGAGCGATCTTGACTTGCTGGCAGGCGCCGGCTTCTCCATTGGCCACGAGATCAGCCATGGGTTCGACTATCAGGGCGCGCAGGTTGATGCGTACGGCACGCCCAACCCCGTGTTGGACGATGCCGACGTAGACGCCTTCGTGTTGAAGTGCTCGACGCTGGCCTTGTACTACAACAAAATCGAAATCATGCCCGGCACCATGGCGAATGGACAAAACACCATCACTGAGGCCGCTGCCGACCTCTGCGGCATGCAGGCTGTCCTGGAGCTGGCCAAGAAAGACGAAAACGCCGATTATGAGGCGCTTTTCGCAAAGCTTTCGAACGTGTGGGCGCGGGTGGCGCCCGAGGCGGTGCTGCCGAACCTGCTTCTTGACGCCCATCCGCTGAACAACCTGCGCGTGAACGTGAATGCGCAGATGTTCGATCCGATCTACGACAAGCTCGGCGTGACCGAGGGAGATGCAATGTACCTCGCGCCTAACGAACGCATTAACATCTGGGGGCCGAACGCATAAGGTCGGTCGCGAGAGCGGAGATAGGCGAAGGCCAAGACCGCCCGCATTGCACGTGCGCAATGCGGGCGGCGCTTTTTCGGGGCTATTCGCGGCCGAACGAGAAAGCCGATTTCGCCGCGGCCACCGTCGATTTCACAGCGTCGGCAGCTGAGGATGCGACCGTAGAGGCCACCGTGCTGCTGGCTTGCTTCATCGCGTCGGTCACGGTTTGCATGAAGCCGCTCGTGCGCATGAGGGCGAGCGCCTCGCGGTAGGATGTGCGGCGAAGCTGCGCCATGCGCGCCGGGCCGTCTTCGGCGGTGAGGTAGCGTTTGGTGATGACGCCCACGCGGAAGACGAGAAACGCGCTGACGAATCCCTCGGCGGTTGCGCCGAGCACGATGCCGCCTGCACGTGCGCCTGCGCCGCCGCCCATGAGCTGG
>CADAKR010000312.1 GCA_902788545.1 uncultured Coriobacteriaceae bacterium | reverse complement strand
GGTTTCCGCAATGCCAAGCGCATCGTCTATTCGGACGACGGGCTCATTTTCTACACCGACGATCATTACAAGACGTTCCAGCAACTCTATTAGGAGCGCATCATGACCGACCTGAAGGAAGTCCGCATCATAGGCCCCCGTTGCACGTCGCAGGAGGCGCTGCACGAATTCGTCGCGAAGAAGCTCGGCTTCCCCGACTATTACGGAGCGAACCTGTCGGCGCTTGCCGACTGCCTTTCGGAGATGGGCGAACCTGTGCGCATCACGTTCGCCATCGGGGAACATGACATCGAGCCCGGCATGCAGGCCTACCTGCTGCGTTTCGTTCAGGTGTGCGCGCGCGAGGCCCTTGTGAACGAGAACGTCTCCTTGGTAATCGAGCATCCGTGAGTTGGCTCGGGCCGTCTGATACAATTCTCGAAAAGCACACCTTGCAGGGGAGGTAGCATGGCCCAGCTGGTAAACGAACATGCGCAGATGCTCTCAAACGAGCAGGTCGGACCGCGTTTGCATCTCATGGTGCTCGAAGCGCCCGAGATAGCCGGCGCAATTCTTCCCGGGCAGTTCGTCCACATGAAGCTCCCCGATCTCGAAGCCCATATACTGCGCCGTCCCTTTTCCGTGTACGCGCGCGACAAGGCGGCTGGCACTATTGACATCCTGTACCAGGAGGTCGGTTCGGTCACAAAGCTCATGCCGGGGATGCAGGGTGGCACAGTCGAGGTCATCGGGCCAGTTGGCAACACGTGGAACGCCGAATGCGCCCATGCGCTTCTGGTGGGCGGAGGCGTCGGGTCTGCGCCGCTGTTCATGCTTGCCGAGGCGCTGAAAGAGGCCGGCACGCCCTTCGACGTCGTGCTCGGCGCGCAGACGCGCGATGCCCTCGTGGCGCGGTCGCGCTACGCCGACCTCATGCAATGCGAGCCGTGCTGCGCGACAGACGACGGCAGTTTCGGCCGCGCGGGTTTCTGCACGTCGCTTGCCGAGGAGCGTCTCGCGCAAGGCTGCATTGCCGACGGCGCAGCCTACGATTTCCTGGCCGTTTGCGGCCCCGAGCCGCTCATGCGCATCGTTGCGAAGATGGGCGCGGACGCGGGCGTGCGCACGCAGGTCTCGATGGAGAAGCGCATGGCGTGCGGCGTGGGCGCGTGCTTGTCCTGCGTTGTCGACACCGTGGACGGCAAGCGCCGCTCATGCGTGGACGGTCCGATCTTCGAGGCGGAGAAGGTGGTGTGGTAATGACCGTTTCACCGCGCAAGACGAATGTGAACCTGGCTGTCAACCTGGGCGGTTTGGCCATGAAAAACCCTGTTACCGTGGCGTCCGGCACGTTCGCCGCGGGCCGCGAGTATTCCGACTTCGTCGACGTGGCGTCTTTGGGAGCCGTCACGACGAAGGGCGTTTCGCTGAACGGATGGGAGGGCAATGCCAGCCCGCGCATCGCCGAGACCCCTTCGGGCATGCTCAACTCGATTGGCTTGCAAAACCCCGGCGTGGCCCATTTGATCGAGCACGACCTTCCGTGGCTGCGCGAGGTGGGCGCGACGAGCATCGTCAACGTGTCGGGTCACAGTTTCGACGAGTACGTCCAGGTCATCGAGGCGCTCGAGGCTGCTGATGCTGCCGATGCCTACGAGATAAACATTTCATGCCCGAACGTCGACGCGGGCGGCATGACCATAGGCACCGATCCCGCGAGCGTGCGCGAGGTCGTCGGGATGTGCCGTGCCGCCACGCGCAGGCCCATGATCGTGAAGCTGACGCCCAACGTCACCGATGTAACCGAGATTGCACGCGCGGCCGTCGACGCGGGGGCAGACGCACTTTCGCTTATCAACACCTTGCTCGGCATGGCAATCGACGCGTACCGGCGCAAACCCCAGCTTGCGCGCGCGGTCGGCGGCTTGTCGGGTCCAGCGGTGAAGCCCGTGGCGTTGCGCATGGTGTGGGAGGTCCACAAAGCGGTGGATGTGCCGCTGCTCGGCATGGGCGGCATTTCGAACGGCGTCGACGCCATCGAGTTCATGCTGGCCGGAGCCACGGCGGTTGCCGTTGGAACGGCCAACTTCACGAACCCCACGGCGACGGTTGACGTGATCGACGGCATGATCGAGTACTGCGAAAGCCAGGGAGTTGACGACATCAACGAAATCATCGGAGCGCTTAAAGCATAGCGCCTGTTTTTGGGTTTTCGGGGACAGGAGAGAAAAACCCAAATCGATCGAGCGAGT
>CADAKR010000311.1 GCA_902788545.1 uncultured Coriobacteriaceae bacterium | reverse complement strand
CTCGATTTCGCCCGCACGGCCGATGACCGGGTCGAGCTTGCCCTCACGCGCCTTCTTGGTCAGGTCGGTGCCGAATTCCTTCAACATCGAGTCGGAAGGACCCGCCTGCCCGCCGATCTGCGGCGCACGGCCGGCGTACACAGGCGATTGGCCCACGAGGTCGTTCAGGGCGCCACGCACGTCGTCGCCCGATTTGCCGAGGCGCGCCAGCACGTCGAGCGCCGTGCCCTCGCCCTCGCGCACAATACCGAGCAGCAGGTGCTCGGTCGAGATGTAGCTTTGGCCCATCTGCATGGCCTCGCGCAAGGCGTTTTCCAGCACGCGCTTCACCCGCGGCGTGAACGACAGATGGCCCGAGACGTCGGCCGACTCGTCGATGGCGACGATCTGGCGGATGGCGCCGACCACGTCGTCGTACTTGACCTCCAAACGCTCGAGCGCTTGGGCGGCCAGGCCTTCCTTTTCCTGGATGAGGCCGAGCAGCAGGTGCTCGGTGCCCACATAGGGCTGGTGCAAGTTGCGGGCCTCGTCCTGCGCCAGGACGAGCACCTTGCGCGCCTTGTCGGTGAACTTCTCAAAAGACATACGTATCCTTTTCTCTCACGAGTTTTATCGGAAAGATGTTAGCACTCCCGTACGCTGAGTGCTAACCTGACACCTTTCCGTAATTAATTACCCCTACAATCAGCACACGCAGTACAATGTGCGCATGAGCATCAGCGAGGATAGGCAAAACAGGTGGGCGCATGGCGGCGTCCGCTTCCTTGCGCTGATCATCATCACCGTCGTGGCAACGGCGATCATCGCAATCGCGCTTCTGGTCTCCACGCACAGCATCAACGTCGAATCGGATGCCCTGCAACGGACGAACGAGCGTTACGCCGAAAGCCAGATTGCAATAGACGACCTTCTCGACGCCTCGTCGTACCTCACGACGCAATCGCGCCTGTTTTCGAGCACGTACCACACCACGTACCTTGACAACTACTTCTGGGAATTGTCGAGGAGCGAGCAGCGAAAAGCCGATGCCGAGGTACTGCGCAGGAACTATCCGGGCACCGATGCCACCGAATACTTCGATGCGGCGCTGGCTTTTTCCGAGAACCTGTCGAAGAAAGAGCTGTACTCGATGAAGCTGGTGGTATCCGCACTCGACCTGGAAATCGACGAGAACATCGCGAACATGCTTGACGAGATCAGCTTCACGCGCGGCGACGACGCGCTCTCGAGCGAGAAGATGCTGGAAAAGGCCCACATGCTGGTAACGTACGAGCCTTACGAGCATGACGTCGACCGCGTGTCGCAACACGTGGACAAATGCAAAGCCGAACTTGCGAACTTGCTCGAAGGCGAGAAACAGCTGCACGAGAAAACGCTCAGCGACCTGTTCTTGCGCCAGCAGGTGCTCACCTGCATCCTGCTAGCGATGATCTTGTTCGCGGGAATCACGTTCATAGTCACGGTGTCGAAACCGATCGCCGAGTACATCGGCCGCATCGAGCGCAACGAGCGGCTCGAGGAAAAGGGCGCCTACGAGATGAGGTTTTTGGCGGGCGCTTACAACGAGATGTACGACGACAATCAGCGCGTACGCAAGCGGCTGACCTATGAAGCAGACCATGACTCGCTCACCGGCCTGAACAACCGCGGGTCATTCGACCGCGATATCGCCACGCATCGGCAATCCCCCATGGCGCTCGTCATCCTTGACATTGACCACTTCAAGGAAGTGAACGACCAGCACGGCCATGACATCGGCGATATCGTACTGAAGGAAATGGCGGCGTCCCTGGAGAAATCGTTCGAGCCCGACGGCACGGCTTACCGGCTGGGAGGCGACGAGTTCGTCGTGATCATGCCGGGCACGGCCGAAGAATTGCGCGACTCGATCGAGCGGAGGGCGCGTGCCGTCGCCGCCGAACTTGCACGGCCCCATGGCGAGGCGCCCGCGGTCGGCGTCAGCGCAGGCGTGGCTTTCGGCGACGGCACGCAGGCATCCGACGACTACTACAAGCGCGCCGACAAGGCGCTCTACCGCGTGAAGGGCGAGCGAGGCCAAGGCATAGCCTTCGACGACGAACCCGGTATCCGCCCGTTCTGGGACTAGCCTTCCCTGCAGACGCACCTGAAAAGAGCCAATTGGGGATACTCCCCTTTTGGCTAACGTGCACACACCCGGTGGGTTTTCGGGGACAGGAGAGAAACCCATTTTCGCGAAAATGGGTTTCTCTCCTGTC
>CADAKR010000310.1 GCA_902788545.1 uncultured Coriobacteriaceae bacterium | reverse complement strand
GAGCTCGTCGTAGATTTCCTGGTTCAGCATTTCAACACTCCTTCCGGGACTCTCCGTCCGCTTCAACTTTCAGGTTTGCAATTTTCAGATTACTTCACAAGCTCGTCGATGTTCTTCGGCGGCTTCGAGAGGAACGCCGAGTAGACGAACATGTAGGCGAGGCCAAAAATCGGCACGATGTAAGCGATCATAAAGCCTGCCTTGTCGGCGATAAAGTTCTGGACAAGCGGGAGAACACCACCGCCGACGACCATGACCATGAAGAGCCCCGAGGCCGCGGCCGTGTACTTGCCGAGCTTCTCAGTCGCGAGGTTGAAGGTGGACGGCCACATGATCGACGTGCAAAGACCGCAGAGCGCGAAGAGAAGCGCCGTCATGGGAACCGTCGCCATCCAGCACTTAAGGTGCGCAACGTCGATGACCGGCATCGAGACCGTGACCGTTTCAGGGAGAAGAACGCCGACAACGAGAAGGGATATGGCGGTGACCGTCGTGACAACCATCAGAATGCGGGAGGACACCTTGCCGCCGATGAACGCGCCGATCGTGCGTCCGACTAGCATCAGAAGCCAATAAACGGCCACGCAACCAGTCGTTACGGTCGCTGCATTCGCGATGCCGGCCTTCACCAAGGGTCCATTGGCGGCGGGAAGCCAAAGTCCCATCGTGCCAGGGATGCCGACCTCAACGCCGACATACATGAAGATCGCGATGACGCCAAGCAGGCAGTGGCGGAACTTGAGCGGAGACAGCACGGGAATCTTTTCGCTCGTCGTGCCCTGTTCGGGATTGGCGATCGGGATGAAGGCAAGAATCGCAAACGCTACCGCGAAGACGGTGAGCGCGATGTACATCACGAGGTTGACATCGGCGACTTTGGTCGTATTGGAAACCTCGCCGATGAGGGAGAGAACCAACACTGGAGTCGCAGTGCCAGCCAAGGAGTTGAACGTCGTACCGATCATGTTCAGCTGGTTGCCGCGGTTTCCGCCGCCGCCCAGGAGGTTGAGCATCGGGTTGACGACCATGTTCAGCATGCAGACCGAGAAGCCGCACACGAAAGCGCCGACAAGATAGATGATGAACGGGAAGACAGCGTTACCGTCGGCCGCTACCGGAACTTTGCCGGAAAGGAACTGTATTAGAACACCGACAAAGCCCGTCGCAATACCAATCATCGCGGTCTTCTTGTATCCGCAGTTCGTGAGCATCCTGCCCGCCGGAATACCCATGAATACATAGGCGAGGAAGTTCATCATGTTGCCCATCATGCCAAGCATGTTGGAGCCGTCGATGCCGGGCTGGTACTTCCAGACGTTGCCCATCGGCGCGGCAAGATTCGTTACGAACGAAATCATGCCATAGATAAACATCATGGTAATGACGGCCACCCAGTTGGTGCCCTTTTGCTGCTGCTCGCTCATTTAGTATACTCCTATTGAGGTTTATTAGGTGTAATTTTACCGAAAATTGCGGTGGTAGTCAATACGCGCAGGTAGAATCTGGAAGTCTAAATGCGCTATTTCTGCCCGTAATAGGCGTTTTTACCATGCTTGCGCTGATAATGCTTCTCGCCGACATACTGCACAAGGCCCGGCGCGGGAGTCGCCGCGTGCACGAGCTCGGTCAATCGCGCCATTTTTGCAATCGCCTCGAGCGCAATTGCATGGTCCACGGCATCCTGCGGATTCCTGCCCCAGGTGAACGGTGCATGGCCAGCAACAAGCACGCCGGGGACGGCCAGCGGCTCGAGACCTCGAAAGCGTTCGACGACAACCCTGCCCGTATTCAGCTCATACGCCGAGTTCACCTCGTCTTCGGTCAGAATGCGCGTAACCGGAACCGGCCCGTGGAACGTGTCGGCGTGGGTCGTGCCGTAGCACGGAATCTCGCGGCAGGCCTGCGCCCATGCAGTCGCCTCGACGGAATGAGTATGCACGGCGCCCTTTATGCCCTCGAAATTGCGGTAGAACTCGAGATGCGTCGCCGTGTCGCTCGAAGGCCTGAGCCCGCCTTCGACGACCTTGCCGTCGAGATCCACGACGACCATGTCGTCCGCCGTCATCCTGTCGTAGTCGACGCCCGAAGGCTTTATGACCATGAGTTTAGACTCGGGGTCAAAACCGGAGGCGTTGCCCCAGGTCAGGACGACGAGTCCCGACGTGACGAGCCTCTGGTTGGCCCTGAACACGTCCTTCTTGAGCTCCTCAAGCATGAATCGCCTCCTTGAAGTTCGCTGTATAG
>CADAKR010000309.1 GCA_902788545.1 uncultured Coriobacteriaceae bacterium | reverse complement strand
CGTGTTCCAGTATCCCGAACACCAGCTCTTCGCCGCAACCGTATTCGACGACGTGGCCTTCGGCCCGCGCAACCTCGGCCTTTCCGCCGACGAGGTGGAAGCCCGCGTGCGCGAGGCACTTGCCCTCGTGCACCTGGATGCCGACGAGCTGCGCGAGACGAGCCCCTTCGCGCTTTCGGGGGGTCAGCAGCGCCGCGTCGCGTTCGCCGGCGTGTTGGCCATGCGACCGACGACGCTCATCCTCGACGAGCCGATAGCCGGCCTCGACCCACAAGGACGCCATTCGTTCTTGAACCTCATCGAGGAGCTGCACGGCCAACAGGGAATGACCATCGCGCTCGTGTCGCATGACATGAACGACCTGGCACGCCTCTGCGACCGCGTCCTCGTGCTGAACCGGGGCACGGAGTTCGCGCTTGGCACGCCCGCCGAGGTGTTCGCCGACGAGGAGCGCTTGCGCACGGTGGGGCTCGGCGTGCCCGACACGCTGCATCTCGCCAACCTGCTCGGCGACAAAGGCAGGTAGGCCATGGGAAACGACGCGCTGTTCGGGCGCTACTGGGCAGCTGACAGTTTCGTGCATCGGCTCGACCCCCGCACGAAACTGATCGGCACCATCGCGCTCGTCGTCATCATGTTCTGCGCCGGCAACTTCTGGGCGCTGCGCTGCGCTCCATCGCGCCGCTCGCTTTCATCATCGTGCTGACCGCGCTGTTCAACCTGTTCTTCGTGAAGGGGGGCGAGGTGTACGTCGATTGGGGCTGGTTGACGATCAGCTCTGAAGGCGCCACCCTCGCCGCGTTCACAGCCGTCCGCCTGACGCTGCTCTTGCTGTCGGGAAGCTTGCTGACCTTGACCACGACGACGCTCGATATCACCGAGGCATTCGAGCGCCTGCTGGCGCCCTTGCGCCGCATCGGTGTGCCGGCACACGAGTTCGCGCTGGTCATGGGCATTGCGCTGCGGTTTCTCCCGCAGTTCGTCGACGAGTTCCGCACCATCCGGGCCGCCCAGCTTTCCCGCGGGGCGAAGCTGGCCTCGAGCCCGACGAGAAGCGGCCTTTCCAGCCTGACGAGCTTGCTGGTGCCGCTGTTCGCCAGCGCGTTTCGCCACGCGGACACGCTGTCGGCCGCCATGGACGCCCGCTGCTACCACGGCGCCGAGGGCCGCACGCGCTTGCATCCGCTGACCTTCGCTAAGCGCGACGCAATCGCAGCAGCCTTCCTGGCCGTTTCGCTTGCCCTTACGATTGTTCTGTCTGTGCTGATTTAACCAGAATTGCAGCTGGCTTTTCGACCCATTAAAATGGGTTTTTCTCTCCTGTCCCCGAAAACCCACGCGCCTGTCCCCGAAAACCCACTCGATTACGCGAAGTCGTACAGGTCCTTCGCAGCTTTCTTGAAGTCCTCGTAGACCTCGTCGATGATGGCTTCGTCCTCGACGAGCTCGAATTCGGTCGGCTGGTCGTCCTCGTCGACCTTGGTCACTTCCAGCACGACGACCTCGCCCGACGACAACGCCGGCTCTTCCTCGGTCACCATGAAGAAGAAGCCGTAGCGACGGCCTTCGTGAATCACGAGGCCCAAGAACTCGAGCTCCAGAACATCGCCGTTCTCGTCTTCGAACTCGTAGACGGCGCCCTCCATGATCGGCGGGCAGAAGTTGGGAGCGCTTCCTTCACGCATGACTACCTCTTCTTCTTGCGCTTCGACTTGTTCGGGTTGCGCACCGGCTGCTGGTAGATCGGCTTGCCGTCCTCGCCGATGGCGTTCGAGCCGCCGTTGCCAACAGCGACCTCCTCGACGTCGATGACCTCATCCTCGTCGACGACATCGACCGCATTGGCGCTATGCGCCGCAAGCACGGAGGCGGCATTTGCGGCCTGCACCTGCGCCGTCTTCTTGCGCGCGGCCTTCGACTTGCCGATGTTGCCGGCAAGCACCGCGCCGGAGCGCTGGAACTCGAAGTTGCCGATGGTCTTTCCGAACTTCTTCTCGGCCTTGGCGTACTTGTCCTCGCGCGACTTCCAGATGGAGAACAGCGGCGTGCCCACGGCGATTGACGAGTAGCAGCCGATGAACAAGCCGATGACCATGGCGAACGCGAAGTCCTTCAGCGTCTCGCCGCCGAAGAACAGCATGAACAGGACCGGGATGAGCGAGGTGATCGTCGTGTTGATCGAGCGGATGAACACCTGGTTGAGCGAGTGGTTCGCCACCGTGAAGAACGAGCACTTCACGTTCATGTCCTTCGCGTTGTCGTTGATGCGGTGGAACACGACCACGGTGTCGTAGAGCGAGTAACCAATAATCGTGAGCAGCGCGGCCACGGCGTTGGGCGTGAACTCGCGGCCCACGAGCGCGTACACGCCGACCACGATTATGAGGTCGTGCAACAGCACGATGACCGCCGTAACACCCATCTTGAACTCGAAGCGGATGGCGATGTAGATGATGATGAGCACGAGCGAAACGAGGAACGCGATAAGCGACTGGTTGATGACGCTGGAACCCCAGTCGGGGCCGATGGTGGTTACTTCGAAGTTCTCGGTCGTGAACCCGAGCTTGTCAGCAACCTGGTTAGCCACGGCGGTTGCCTCTTGCGCGTCGGTGACCGTCATGCGGATGAGGAAGCCGTCCTCGCCGTTCGCCGATGTGGTCTGGATGGTCGCCTCGGGCTGACCGGCCTCGGCGAACGCGGCGCGCATGTCGTCGATCGTCGTGTCGCCCGTCTCGTGGAACGTGATGGACGTGCCGCCGACGAACTCGATGCCGAACGTCATGCCCTTCAAGCCGATGACGGCGAACGACGCCACAATGAGGCATGCCGAGATGATAAGGAACACCTTGCGCTTGCCGACGAAGTTGATGTCGTGCTTGATGAAGCGGCCCTTCAGGTTGTGGACAGCCTCGGCCACCTTGCTGCCGGCCTCGCCTCCGCGTTCGGCTGCCTCACGGTCGATATGGGCGCGGTCCATGGCCTCGCCCGTCTCGGCCTCGCCCGCCGAAACGCTCAGCACAGCGCCAAGCGCGGTGTACTGCTCGGCTGCGACCTGACCGTCCTTCACGTTCCAGAAGCCGGGGTGCTTCTCGATGGAACGCGGGGCGAGCAGGCGGATGAGCGGCGCCTTGAACAGCAGCATCATGACGATGTCGCAGAAGATGCCGAGCGAAAGCGTCAGGCCGAAGCCCTTGACCGAAGCCGACGCCAGGAAGAACAAGCACAACGCCGACACGAGCGAGACGAGGTCGGCGTCGATGGAGGTTTGGATGGCGTGGCGCACGCCGGTGATGGACGCGGCACGCACAGAGCGACCCATGCGGATTTCCTCGCGGAAGCGTTCTACCGTGAGTACCGATGAGTCGGCCGCCATGCCGATTGTCAACACGATGCCGGCGATGCCCGACATGGACAGGCTGAACAACCCGAAACGCGAAAGGCCAGCCAGAATGCCCAAGTACAGGATGGCGAACACGATGACCGCGCCGGCCGTGATGGTGCCGAGGCCCTTGTAGAAGAACAGCAGGTAGATCATGACGAG
>CADAKR010000308.1 GCA_902788545.1 uncultured Coriobacteriaceae bacterium | reverse complement strand
TCAACACCGGCCGCGGCGGTCTGGTGGATGAAGAGGCGTTGATTGAAGCGCTGCGCACCGGTGAAATGGCCGGTGCAGGCCTGGATGTTCTTACAGCAGAAGGAATCGATAAAGACGCACCGCTGCAAAAGTTTGACAATGTGATCATCACACCTCATGCGGCGTGGTACAGTGAGGAGGCGTTCAACACCCTGCTTACCAGCGCAGCGCAGGAGGTTGTTCGTGCGTTGCATGGCGAGCCGGTGAAGAACCAGGTCAACAAATTCTAAGGTACCGCCCGGCGGCTCACATAATTGCGCTGGCCGCCGTTCCTGGCGGTCAGCGTCAGTCATGTGCCGGGCGAAGAGAAAGGACAGGATAATGAATAGTTTGGAACGGTTATATAACGCCGCGGTAGTCCCGGTCGTCGTGCTCGACGACGCAGCGGATGCGGTGCCGACGGCAAAGGCGCTGCTCGCGGGCGGCGTGGATGTGATGGAGATCACCTTCCGCACGGCGGCAGCCGCCGACTCCATCGAGGCGGTCGCAAAGGAATGCCCCGATATGCTTGTGGGTGCGGGCACGGTCATCACGCTTGAGCAGTGCAAGAATGCCGTCGCGCGCGGCGCAAAGTTCATTGTCTCCCCGGGCTACAGCGAGGAGGTCGTGAGCTGGTGCGTGGAGAACAACGTCGCCATCACCCCGGGCTGCGTCACGCCGACCGAGATCATGGCCGCGATGTCCCACGGCCTGAAGGTCGTGAAGTTCTTCCCGGCGAACGTCTACGGTGGCCTGAGCGCGATGAAGGCGCTCTCCGGCCCGTTCGGCGGCATCAAGTTTATCCCCACCGGCGGCGTGAACGACAAGAACCTCGCCGAATACATCTCCGCCCCGTTTATCCATGCGGTCGGCGGCAGCTGGCTGTGCGCCAAGGCGGACATTGCCGCGCACAATTTTGATAAGATCACGAGCCTCTGCAAGGAGGCGCGCAGGATCGCGCTCGGCTTTGAGGTCGCGCACATCGGCGTGAATACCGCCGATGCGGACGAGTCCCTCGCTGTGTGTCAGGCGCTTGATGCGGCCTTCGGCTTCGGCGTGAAGGAGGGAAACAGCTCCAACTTTGCCGGCAGCGGCGTGGAGGTCATGAAGAGCCCCTATCTCGGTAAAAACGGTCACATTGCGGTCAAGACCAATTCCATTCCCCGTGCGGCGGCGGAGCTTGCAAAGAACGGCTTCACGCTCGACGAGTCTACCGCCAAGTACAAGGGCGAGAAGATGGTCGCGGTCTATCTCAAGCAGGAATTCGGCGGCTTTGCCGTCCACCTGCTGCAGAAGTAAAGGGAGGCAACAACGATGAAATTTCTGACGTTTGGCGAGATCATGCTGCGCCTGAAGGCGCCCGGACAGGAGTGCTTCTTCCAGTCCCCGATGCTTGAGGCCACCTTCGGCGGCGGCGAGGCGAATGTTGCCGTCTCCCTTGCCAACTACGGTGAGGATGCGGCTTTCCTGACCGTTTTGCCAGACAACGCCATCGCGGACGCCTGCAAGGCGGAACTGCGTCGCTTCGACGTGGATACCAAGCGCATTGTCACGGGCGAGGGCCGTATGGGTATTTACTATCTTGAGGGCGGCGCGAACCAGCGCCCGAGCAAGGTCGTCTACGACCGTGCCTATTCCGCCATCGCGCTGGCCAAGCCCGGCGATATCGACTGGGACAAGGCGTTCGACGGCGTGGCGTGGTTCCACATCACGGGCATCACGCCCGCCATCAGCGAGAGCGCGATGGAGCTTTCCGTTGAGTCCGTCAAGGAGGCGAAGAAGCGCGGCATCACCGTTTCCTGCGACCTCAACTACCGTAAGAACCTCTGGAAGTACGGCAAGAAGGCGAGCGAGGTCATGCGCGAGATCGCAAAGTATGTGGATGTCGCCATTGCCAACGAGGAAGACGTGCAGAAGTCTCTCGATATCACCGTGGATGATGTGAACGTCGAGTCCGGCGAGCTGGACCGCGCAAAGTACAAGGCGCTCGGCGACAAGGTGCTCGCGGCGTATCCGCACATGAAGATGATCGCCATCACGCTGCGCGAGAGCCACAGCGCGGACTGGAACGGCTGGGCGGCCTGCCTGAACGACGGCAAGGACTTCTACGTTTCCAGGAAGTATGAGATCCGCGACATTGTGGACCGCGTCGGCGGCGGCGACAGCTTTGCCGGCGGCCTGCTCTACGGCCTCAATCACTATGAGGACAAGCAGTCCGCGCTCGAGTTTGC
>CADAKR010000307.1 GCA_902788545.1 uncultured Coriobacteriaceae bacterium | reverse complement strand
GTCTATCTCACGCAGACGGTCAAGCGTGACGACGTCGAACTCGTGCACCGACTTGTTGTACTCGGGCGGGTTGCCGGCGCACACGATGATCCAATCCTCGGGAACGCGATGGCGCCCGAACGTCTTGAACTGCAAGAACTGCAGCATCGACGGATACAGCGTTTCCGAAACGCAGTTGATTTCGTCGAGGAACAAGATTCCGCGATCGATGCCCGTGCGCTCCATGTAGTCGTACACGGCGCTGACGATTTCCGACATCGTGTACTCGGACGCCTCGTATTCGAACCCCTCGTACTCGCGGTGAACGATGCGCGGCAAGCCGAGCGCGCTCTGGCGCGTGTGATGCGTCATGGAATACGACACGACCCCGATCTGCAGCTCCTGGGCAATCTGCTCGATGATGGCCGTCTTTCCAATGCCGGGCGCACCAACCAAGAACATGGGCCGCTGGCGCGACGGGTCGATGACGTACATGCCCGCGTCGTCTTTTTGCAGATACGCCTCGACTGTATCCTTGATCTGGTCTTTCGCTGTCGCGATGTTCATAATCGTTCCTCTCTTACACCGTGCTCTTGAAACGGTTGATTCCCTCTTCGTCAAGTATCACCTTCATCGCCCAAGGCGGAACGCTCGGCATATGCTCTTCCCCTGAGTCCATGAACACAAATGCCGCATCGTAATCGGGCGCCGCCTCGGGAAAGTGCGCAAGTCGTCGACGTAGGCAAACGCCGGCCTGAAGTCCGTGCCGCCCATGCCGCGGACGAAGAAGCCCTCCATGAAGGCGTCAACATCCCGCAAATCGGTGATCTTGGTGTCTGCCTGGACTTTCGCATCGCATTGAATCACGTGGATGTTCACCGAATGGGCAAAGTCCTCCGACTTCTTGATGATGCTGAACGTGTGCTCGACGAAGCGTTTCACCAATTCGCCCGAGCACGATTCCGACGTGTCGATGGCGATGACGAAATCGCGGATTCGCTGCGTTTCCTTGTACTCCAAAGGCTCGACGAGCGGCATGTTCCCATACAGCTCGAGTCCGTAGGTATAGAAGATGTAGTCGTACTCGTCATCGTTGATCTTCATCTCTTCGGAGAGCATGGTGAATCGCCTGAGGAAATCCGCGTAGTCGTAGCGTTTGCGGTTTGCAACCGCCAAGCTGGCGATAAGCGCCCCGGCTTCGTCGCCCCATTCGCGGGAGAACGTTTCGAGGTTCATCTCGATCTGCTTGGCGATTTCCTCCCAGTCTCGCTCTTCCTCGGACTTCCGGTCTTGCACCTCCTCGTCCGACTCGTCTTCGGACGAGGATCCACGCCAGTCTCCCTCGATGTTGTCGCCATCCTGCGCTTCATCCGACGATTCTTGCGCATCATCGGATTCGCCCTGCGCTTCTTCGTTTGCATCATCCTGCGATGACGCGTCTTCTGGGCGCTCGAGTTTTTGCTGCTCGTCGGCTTCACTCGCCTCGCCTTCGAATTGCATTTCACGTTGGTCGTTTTCGGCGGAAGAGTCGTCCGCCGAATCGTCTGGCCGTGAAAGCTCCTCCACATCTCCGGGAAGCTCTTCTTTCTCGCCCTTCGAATAGGATGGCCACGCCTCGTGGTTATCGCGCTCGAACAGCGATTGCAGCTCGGTGATGCGGTCAGACGTCAAATCACGGTACGTCGTTCCGTAAGGGGAAGTGATCGCCCGCTCGAACAGCGTGTACAGTTTCCCCGGTGTCAATTGCCCGACGAGCAGCTTCAACTCGGAAAGCGCTTGCCTTCTCGCCTTGTCATCCGCACTCGGGAAGCGTCCCGAGCACATATCCATGGCAACGCTTTCAGCGACGACATCGCATGCGAGCCACCAAGCTTCATGTCGCTTGTGATTCTCGTCGAAAGGATGGCGAAACACGCAATGCAAGACAAGGTGAAGGTAATCTCGAACGGCTTCGTCGAATCCTTGCTCGAAGCGGCCAAGCGCCATGTACGGCTCGAAATACAGCTTCTTGCCGTCGGTGGCAACCCAATAGCGCCCTTGAACATGCACTACTTCGGCCGGCATGCGCCATAACGCCAAATCGAGGAAGCGGAACTTCAGCATGAGCTGAACACGGCACTCGTCGACAATGTCAAGCGCAACCTTGGACGCTTGCTCCCATCGTGCTTGTTTTTGGTCAACGTACTCTGCCATAACCCGATTATCGCATAGAGTGGCGGTGCCTACAGGTCGAAGTCGAACAGGCGTCGATTGAAGCGCCTCCGTTTCACTTCCAGCAAATAGGCGGTCATGGCGGCGTCTTGGAGTCGACCGACAGCCTGAATGACCTCTTCGAGGTTGTCCTCGTTCAGGTATCCGTAGCCGATGAGCGCCTCGATGGCGCCGCGATCGTCATGACGCGCAATGTCAACGCAGATTTCGACGAGATGCTCCTTGAGCAACCGGTCAAACAAGCTCCTGTTCACATTGTTGAGCATGATCGGGTCATCGAGCCTGGCGATGACGCGCTTCACCTGCTCGTATATGCTGATGCTGTCTCGCCCGAGCCCCCGGTAGTCATGCGCGTTGGCAATGCAGTTGTCGTATTGGGCCATGAGGTCGGGGACGTTCACCCAACTTGACCCGCCCAATGCCAGCGAGATGCTGTGAATCGAGCGCGAGGTGTCGGGAAACTCGAAGTCAAACGACGTGCGGCCTTCAAGCGGTTCCGCCAGCTCGATATGGATCTTCTCGACAAAGCTCCACAAGCCAAGGCGCGCTGTTCCGATTGTCGTCAACGAGGCGGGAAGGCTCAGCGTGCGCACGTTACGCGCATTGCTGAAAGCATAGGGGGCGATTCTGGTTACGCCGTCGGCAACGACGACATTTGGATCTGTTCCCGAAAACAAGACGACGCACGGGCCTTTCGATGTGCGTTCGCACAACATGGGCCCGTCAACGAAGAAGCGGTCGTTTTCAGGCGCGACTTCG
>CADAKR010000306.1 GCA_902788545.1 uncultured Coriobacteriaceae bacterium | reverse complement strand
GCGCGAACATCATGAGCAAGATGACTGCGACGCATACGATGACGATCCACAGATGCTTGCCGCGGGCAACCCATGCGAAACTGCCCAAAGACGTGGCGGTGCCAGTCGTGTGACCGCTGGGGAACGAGTAGCCAGCGGCGCCCGAGATGGCTTTCTCGGAGGGCACGACCGCGCTGTCGCGAATCCACGGGCGGTATACGCACATGATGTTTTTCAGCAGCTGGTTCACGAAGTTGCCGGCGCCGAACGCGATGAACGAGAACTGGCCGGCGCGCTTGTCGACGCACCAGTACACAATGAGCACGAGGGCCACCAGTCCGGGGCCATCGCCGATATACGACAGCATGACGAAGAACGTTTCGATGAAGCTCGGCAGCGACTGTCTGAGCTGCTGCAGGGCAAGCAAAATCGATATATCCACTACAACCTCCAATGTGAGAGAGCCAATTTATACTACCTCACATCTTCCGCTTCACGCCTTTGTGCACGACCTCTCTACGCAAATCCTCCGATTGGCGTTTTCGTGCACGTCTGCGCAAACTTTGACGAAAAGCACTACCATTGCCCCACGCGGGTGGCATTGGGCAATCCCGCTACCGCATACGACAGGTGAAAGGAAACGACGATGGCCGAGAAAACCAACGTTGAGATGATCGAGGAGCACCGCGCCGAGATCGACGACATCGATCGCCAGATCGTGGCGCTGATCAACGAGCGGGCCATGCACTCGCTGCAGATTCGCGACCTGAAGCCCGGCGCGCGCATGGGCCTATACGACCCGCGCCGCGAGGAGGAGATCTTGCAGAAGGTCGCAAAGCTCAACGAAGGGCCGCTGTACAGCGAGCATTTGCGCGAGATCTACACGACCATCTTGAAGGTGATGAAGGAGGCTCCCTCTCTATGAGCAAGAAGGACGCATCCAAGAAGGAGAAATACCCCAAGCTTCCCGATCTGGGCACCCGCACCGACGAGATAACGATCTTCGCCGGTCCATGCTCGATCGAATCGGAAGAGCAGTTCGAGGCTGTCGCCGAAACATGCGAGAAGCTGGGTTTGCACTGGATTCGCGGTGGCGCGTTCAAGCCGCGCACCAACCCGCATTCGTTCCAGGGCCTGGGCGAGGAGGCGCTGCAGATCATGCACGCCAGCGGCGAGAAGCACGGCCTGAAGACGCTCACCGAGGTCATGGACTCCGAGCACATCAGCCTGGTGCAGCGCTACTGCGACGGCATCCAAGTGGGCGCGCGCAACTTCCAGAACTTCAGTTTGCTGAAAAACATCGGCATCGCCACGTCCAAGACGGGCACGATGGTGCTGTTCAAGCGCGGCTTCGCCGGCACGATCGCTGAATGGCTGGCCGCAACCGAGTACATCACGCAATGCGGCAACGACAACGTGGTCCTGTGCGAGCGCGGCCTGCGCACATTCGAGACGGCAACACGCTTCACGCTCGACATCAGCGCGGTGCCGGTCATCCACAAGCAGTCGCTGTTCCCCATCTGCATCGACGTGTCGCATCCTGCCGGCCAGCGCGACCTCGTGCCTTCGCTTGCGAAAGCAGCTGTCGCCGCGGGCACCGACGCGCTCATGATCGAGGTGCACCCCGATCCGGTGACCGCTCTGTCCGATGGCGCGCAGCAGCTCACGCCTGCCCAGTTCACGGATCTGGTCGGCGAGTTGCGCGAAATCGCGGCGGTACTCGGGAAGAAGATCGTCTAGTCCGTTAGGCGGCTTGCTCCGGTTGAATGACTTGTTGCAAAGCGCCCCGTCAGGGGCGCTTTCTCGTTTCGATGTTGTTTTCGCTCAAACCTCCGATTCGTCATATACTTGAAAGTTGACTACTGGGAATCCGCCCTGACAGGGTGGGTGCTTGAAACGAGGAGAACCATGTTAGAACTGAAGAACATCGTGTTCGAGGTGCCGGTGAAGGAGGGTTCGAGCGAGAGGAAGCGCATCATCGACGATTTGACGCTTTCCATCCCCGACGACACCTTCACGGTCATCACGGGCCCCAACGGCGGCGGCAAGTCGACGCTGGCCAAGCTCATCATGGGCATCGAGTCGCCTGCAAGCGGGCAAATCATTCTTGACGGCCAGGACATCACGGAGCTTTCCATCACCGAGCGCGCCAAAGCCGGCATCGGATACGGTTTCCAACAGCCCGCGCGCTTCAAGGGCATGAAGGTGAAGAAGCTGCTCGAGATCGCGGCAGGCGAGAAGCTGCCGATGCTGTCGTGCAACCAATACCT
>CADAKR010000305.1 GCA_902788545.1 uncultured Coriobacteriaceae bacterium | reverse complement strand
TGTCGGTCTGACCGACAAAAAAGGCCAGAACAACGTTCTGGCCTGGGGTTTCTGGCTCCCCGGGTAGGATTCGAACCTACAACCCTCCGGTTAACAGCCACATGAACGGGAAACCCCCTGCTCAGATGCGTGTTATCCCATTTCATGAGACGTATTGCAAAACGGCAACCTTCACTAGCGATCACTGGAAATCACGCAAAATCATTCGTAATGTTCTGCGTAATGTTCTGTCACGTGCGTGCTGCCGAGCAGCACCCATCCCGCAGAACCTGCCGCTGCCGGGCTTCGAGGGCGAGCTTTCGGAAATCCCGATTAGGGCCGAGGGCCTTTTCCGTGACTAAGTCTCTCGCGTGGAGGGCCGACAACGACAACCCAATGGCGCCGCTGTTCCTGAAGATGGCGAAGCAGTAGGTGCGGCAACCGATCATGCCAACCGCTTGGTGACGAACAACGATACTGTCCTCGGCGTCTTGCGACGCAGTCCAGATTGGAATGGCAGGCGAGGACAACCCTTGGCGAAATCGGGACGATAAAACGAAAGGAGGCGCCGACCGCGAAGGGCAGCGCCTCCTTTCCGCATGGCTTATCCCGGATAGCGTGCCCGCGCTATCCCAGTGGAATCATCTTGTACAGACCCACGCGGCCGATGTTGGCGTCGGTTTCGGTGGCGTCAACGTCGGCGATTTCGCGGGCCACATAGCCGTCCGCTTCGAACCACAGGTGGTACTTCCTGCCCTCGACCTGGCGGAACCAGAAGTCGCCGAACTCGTCGGTCGTGGTCTTGAGGACCTCGGCCTCGGGATTGCCCTCCTCCTGCATGGTGACGGTGGCGCCGATGATCACCTCATCGGCCATGGGGTCGACCACCTGGCCGGCGACCCAGCGCTTCGGGAGGTTCAGGTAGTACACGCTGGACTTCGGGTCGAGCTTCTCGGCCTTCGCGAGCTCGCCGGCGAAGGCGGACTCGTCGCCGAAACGCAGGCCGCCCACGGCGCAGGCGTCAACGCAGCGCGGGACCGTCCAGCCGTCGTCGAGCAGGTGTGCGCAGCCGGTGCATCCCTGCGGGATGTTCAGCTCGGCGTTCCAGTACACGCCCTCGAACTTCTCGGCGATGTCCTCGCGGCCCTTCGCCTTCTCGGGGTCGATGACCACCAGGCCGTCCTCGCGTTCCATCAAAACCTCGGGCGCGTACTCGCGGATTTCCTCGGTCTGTGCGCCGATCAGCGGCATGTAGGTCATGTTGACCTTGGGCACGCTGCCGTGCACTTCCTGCTTCACCTGGCACCAGAACTGGCCGGTGTCGGGCTGCTCGGCCGCGTAGGGCAGCCAATCCGTCCCGCAGTGCTCGTCCTTGCATGCGATCTGGCAGTTGTGGCAGCCGTTGCAGCGGTTCACGTCCACCAGGAAAATCTTCTTCGACATGTTCGTTTCCTCTCTCTTCCTAACGGACGGTTATGCCTTGACGATGCGTGCGCTTGCCACCATGCCGCTCGCGGCGTCGTAGTCGCGGTTGAACTCGGCCGGGTACTGCTCGGCCAGCGCTAGCACGTCGACCTTCTCGATGTTGACGAGGAAGCCGTTGGTCACCTCGCCCGGCGCGTTCTTGGAGGTGGTGGCGTTCGGGCAGATGAGGTTGTTCGCGCCGCCGCGATCGAGGCCGCCCAGACCGGTGACGATGCTGTCGACGCGGGCGCCGTGGTCCTGGCTGATGACGCTCGGGCGGATGCGTTCGGTCACGTACGCGCCGCCGAGCACGCTGCCGCGCTCGTTGAAGATCCGCACGATGTCGCCGTCCTTGATCCCCAGGCGGCGGGCGTCAGCCGGGTTAATCCACACGGGCTCGTACTTGTAGCCGTCTGACCCGGTGACCTTGCAGGTCTCGATCTCGCGCAGCCACGTGATGTCGTCGTGCTCGGCGTGGACGCGCCAGCGCGGGTGGTTGCTCATCATGAGGAACGGGTAGTCCTTACCGCGGTCGTTGGTCAGGCGCTCGTGGTGCGCTTCGGACTCCTCGATCCACTTCGGCACGGGCGGGCGCTCGCCGTCGTCGCCCCAGCAGTCCGCGATGCCGGTCGCGTAGAACTCGATCTTGCCCGACTTTGTGTTGAACGTGGTGCCGTCGTAGTTGTCGTACGGAGCTTCGGGCATGGGGAAGTGAAGGAACTTCTGCTTTTGCAGCAAATCCCAGACATGTAAATAAAGCACACACAACAAGCAAAGATAACTTTTTCTTCATAAATACATCTCCTAT
>CADAKR010000304.1 GCA_902788545.1 uncultured Coriobacteriaceae bacterium | reverse complement strand
GCTGCGGTCTGTTCCTCGGTCAGAACCTCGCCCGTGGAGATAAAGCCCGTTGCGGGGCTCCCGGTGTTGACCTTGGCGTAGTAGATTTTCATGCTGTTCCTCCTGTTCATGGAGCGAGCCCCCGCTTATGCGGAGGCTTGCGGTTTATCAGGTCGTGCCGGTCAGCACCTTCATCACGGCCCACGCGCCCACGTTGTCGGGAATGACGGTCGGGCGGCTCACAAGCCGCGTGGAGATGGAATCGCTCGGGCTGCCGCCGATGCGGAACGGAACTTCCTTCTTGATGTATGTGTGGATCTGGGCGTTCTCGTCCTGGCCCTGCACTTTCGTGATCGGGCCGTGCATGAGCTTGACCGGCTTCTTGCGGCTGCTGCCGACAAGGATATAACCGGCCGGAATATGAAATTCCTTCTGGCGGCTATCGTTAAGGAAGTGGCCGCTGTAGGAGATCATCTTCACGCCGTCGGAGTTGGTGCCGCGATAGCGGACGCCCTGGCCCGCGTAGTGCGCGGCGATCTCGCCCATGTACACCTTGTCCATGTCGAGGGTCTTGCAGTAGTCGCTGTTCGCCATCATGGCCTCGAACACGCCCGCACCCATCACAAGGGTATCGACGTCGCCCAGGCCGTCATACACCATGTCGAAAACCTTCTCCATGTCATAGTTTATCTTGGCGCCCGCCTGATCCCAGCGGGTGGTCGGGATGTAGAAGTTCGAGAAGCCGAAGTTGGCAAGCATGCTCGCCTCCTTCTCCACGCCCTCGTTCGTGTGGCGCTTGATGGCGAGCTGGCCTTTAAGCAACACCTCGCGCACCATCCAGTTGCGGCGATTCTGCACCATCGTCCGCAGCTCTACCAGGTCGCGGGCGATCACACGCTTGGAACGCTGCTCCGGCGTCATGGAGCCGGTCACGTTCTCGCCGAACATCCGGCTCGATACGTCAGCCAGCGTCACGACGCGCTCCGGGGCGACGGTCGAGAACTGGATCTGACGCATTTCGTAGCCGTCGCGGTTGATGGGAACACCGCCGGTGCCCGGCACGATGAAGGGCGCAAGGCCGGTTTCCGCGCCTTTGCGGTAGTCGTAAAGGGCGCGCTCGTCCTCGCAAAGCCCGCCGTCCTCGGCAAAGGTGTCAGCGAGGAAGGTGTACACGCGCGGCATCTGCTCCACGGCGCGGAGCATAACCGCCGTGCTGAAAAGATCGAAATTAGCAGGCATAGTGTTGTCCTCCTCTCATCAGGAAACGGTGTTGTCCGCCACAACGGCGTCACCGCTCCAGTCGTCCATCGGGCTCAGGGTGATGCCCTGCTTGCGCAGGATCACGCTCTGCGCGGCGGTGATGGCTTCGTAGCTGCCGCCGTTCTTCACCAGCACCTTACCGGCAATGAAGTTGGCCTTGCGGTAGGCTGCGGCTGCGACGGCCACGGTCTCGCTCGTGGTCGTGTCCACGTCGTCGCGCAGCACGACAAGGTTGTTCGCCTCTGCGATATTCGCAGCGGCGGCGGGCGCATAGAGCACGCCGGTCTTGCGGTACATCACCGCCCCGGCGGGAACGGTGCCGTTGCCGGGCTCGACCGAAATAGCGATGGCGTCCGTCTCGTTATTGGTCGCCAGCAGATAGCTGGGCTCGTGGGTTCCGATGGTTCCAAACAGGTTTTCCATGTTTGTTTTCCTCCTCTCCTTAGTTTAGGCCATTTCGAAGCCGCTGTAGTTCATACCCTTGGCAAGCTCCGCAATGTCCTTGGCCGCCTGGGCCGTCTTGGTCTCGGCGTCCTTGTCGTTGTCGCCGCTGTCGCCGCCGCCTACGTCGGCAGCCGGGGCGACCTCCTGCGCGCGGGCCTGAAGATATTCCTCGCCGGTTTTCGCCTGCTCGGCGATCACCGCTTCCAGGAAGTCAGCGGGGCTCTGGCCCTCGTCGATGGCCTTCTTCGACATGGCTTCCCACTTGGCCCCCTTGGGGGTAAGCTTCTGGATCTTCTTCACGCGCTCGCGCTCGCTGGCAACGGCACTGTCGGCGATGGACTGTGCCAGCGTCGGGTTTTCCTGCTGAAGCTGTTCGGCAGTTGCGTCTTTCAGTTCAGGCATGTGGTTCACTCCTTCTGCATTATTTTCAGCCGAGTTTCCGGCGGCAACTGCCGAAGTCTCGTTGCTGACAGGGTTGTTGTCCGGCTCCTTGCCGGGTTTGATGGCGTGCTCGGGCGCGTGCGCGTAGCACGCGCGCATCAGTTCCATGGTCTCGCTGTCCACCGCGCAGGCCGTAAGCTCCAAGTCTTCGTCCGT
>CADAKR010000303.1 GCA_902788545.1 uncultured Coriobacteriaceae bacterium | reverse complement strand
AACATCGTGCCCTACAAGAAGTTGCGTTCGAGCTGGCGTTTCGTCTACATCGGCCTCATGGTGTTTTCGGCCATGGTCACGCCCGATGCCAACCCGGTCACGATGTTGCTGATGTTTGCCGCGCTCGTCGCGCTTTACGAGGGCAGTTTGCTCCTCGCGCGCGTCGTGCTGGCCAAGCGCATCAAGAAGCAACAGGAAGAAGAGCGCGCCTTGTACGGCGAAGACGGCGAGTGATGTCGCCGTTGCCGGAGGTGGCATAAGGCCGGCCCTGCGGATGTGATCCGAATCGGCGCGTTGGCCGCGGCGGATGAAATCCGGGTTGATGCGCAGGGGATGCCTTTGCGGCGCCCTTCAACTGGGAAAACGAAGAAGTCCGAAAGGCTCGCATGCATGAAATGGGCATCATATCGGGTGTTCTCGACGCCGTGAACGCTTCGGCGCAAGACGCCGGTGCCGAGCGCGTGCTTGCCGTGAACTTGCGCGTGGGCGTGATGACCGAGGCTATCGAGGATGCCCTCATGTTCGCGTTCGAGGCGCTGTCGGAAGGGACGCTTTGCGAGGGTGCCGAGCTTGCGATTGAATGGATCGAGCCGAAAAGCCTTTGCATGGAATGCGCGGTCGAGTTCGTGCACGACCGGTTTCATCGCGTATGCCCCGCGTGCGGAAGCTTCGAGACGGTGATCACAGCCGGCCGCGAGCTTGAAATCGCGAGCATCGAGGTAGACCTGCCCGATGAGGAGGATTAAATGCACATCGATATCAACAAGCCCATCCTGGAGAAAAACGACAAGCTGGCTGCCGAGCTGCGCCAGCTGTTCGCCGACAACCACGTGTACGTCGTCGACCTGCTCGCCAGCCCCGGTTCGGGCAAGACGTCGACGATACTTTCCACCATCGACGCGCTGCGCGACGAGTTCAACATCGCCATCATCGAAGGCGACATCGCCAGCTCGGTCGACGCCGAGAAAATCAAGGCGCAGGGCATTCCCGCCGTGCAGATCAACACCGGTGGCGCGTGCCATCTGGAAAGCGCCATGCTGAAACGCGCCGTCGACGTGCTCGACCTTGAGCGCCTCGACCTCATCATCATCGAGAACGTGGGCAACCTCGTGTGCCCGACCGATTTCGATTTGGGCGAAAACGCCAAGGTCATGATCTTGTCAGTGCCCGAAGGCGACGACAAGCCGCTGAAGTACCCCGGCGTTTTCCAGGTGGCCGAAGCCGTCATCCTGAACAAGGTCGACACGATGCCCGTGTTCGATTTCGACCGCGAGGCGTTTGATGCGGCTGTGCGCGACCTGAACCCCAAAGCTCCCATCTTCCCGATTGCCGCCACGAAGGGCACGGGTGTGGAGGAGTGGGCCAGCTGGCTGGCCGACCGCATCCGCCAAGCGTAAGCGCAAGGCAAGCTCCGCCGCCAGGGGTCAAAAGAACCAAAAGGGGAGTATCCCCTCTTGGTTCTTTTAGTCCCCAAAACCCGCCACTATTCAAGACCCGCAATTCTCCGCTGAGCTTGAGCCAAAAGGGGAGCATCCCCTTTTGGTCCTTTTGGCTGCTACTTTTCGATGAGGTTGTGGGCTTGTTCCAGGATGCGGGCGGCGAAAGCGCGGCCGTCTTCCACGCGCGAGGCAAGCTCCTCTTGGGCGTGGGTGAGCGCCTCGCCGCCAGCGTCGCCTAGGGTGTTGGCTGTTTCCGAAAGCGAGGAGAGCACGGTTCGCGTGCGCGTGCGCATCGCGCGTGTTATCTCCGCAACGGCAAGCGCCCGACTCGTCACGACGTCGGCCGCCGCGCCTGCCCCTTGCTGGGCGGCCTTGCGGGCTGCGACGAGCGCGTCTTTCGCGCGCGCTGCCAAGTGGTCCTCGCGTTCGAGCACCTCGCGCATGACCGAGGCGGCCTCGTCGAAGAGCTCGGGAGTGTATCCTTGCTCCTCCTCGACGGAGGCCGATGTTTGCAGGACATGCTCGGCGAGTTCGGACACCTCGGCGGCGACGGCCGTCACCGATTCGGCCACCTCGTCGATGTCGACGTCTTCGTAGTGCGTCGCATGTGCGTCGCGCACGTTCATGACGAGCATCTGCAAGCGGTTCTCGATGTTCGCGAAGCTGACGTCGGGGTCGTAATCGAGCGAGAGGATCTGCGCCGCCGGGTACAGCTCGCGCAGGCGCTTCACGATGCCGCGTCCCACGATGTGGTTGGGCAGGCAGCCGAACGGCTGCAGGATCAAGAACGCCTCGCAGCCGCGATTCGCGTGGTGGATGATCTCGGCGGGGATCAGGATTCCCTCACCGG
>CADAKR010000302.1 GCA_902788545.1 uncultured Coriobacteriaceae bacterium | reverse complement strand
TGCCAATTAGCGGGCGGGGACATATCATACTGTGTTGCTGTTTTGAAGCATGATGGAAGCAAAAGGAGTTCGTTTACATGGCAGTGAAGATTCGCCTCGCACGTCACGGCGCTAAGAAGCGTCCGTATTACCGCATCGTCGTCGCTGATTCGCGCAATCGCCGCGATGGCCGCTTCATCGAGGAAGTTGGCCGCTACAACCCGTGTGTCAGCCCGTCGATGGTTTCCTTCGACAAGGAGCGCGTCGATTACTGGCTGAGCGTTGGCGCCAAGCCCACCGATACCGTTGCTCGCCTTCTCGAGAACAACGCCTAGGACTAGACGATGTCTGAAGAGAAGCAGGACCTCACAGGCCTTGTCGAGAGCATCGTTTTGCCCCTCGTCGACAACGAAGACGATGTCGAGGTTGTTTCGCACGAGGAGGACGGCGCTATCATCATCGAGATCAGCGTCAACGAGGAAGACACGGGCAAGATCATCGGCCGCCAGGGCCGCGTAATCAAGTCGATTCGCACGCTGGTCCGCGCTGCCGCGTCTCGCAACGACATGCGCGTGGAAGTCGAGATCCTCGACTAAATGCGAACGTGGGCCGACGTCGCGGTTCTCGCGAAAACGAAGAACTTGAAGGGAAGGTTCGTCGCACGAGCTGCGGCGGGCCTTCCCTTTTTGCTTGAAGAAGGCGATGAGGTCGCATTCGTGCCGCCTCGGCTCGATGTGCCCCGCCGGGCGGTCGTGTCGTTAGTCAAGCTCGTCGACGAGCGTTCTGCCGAAGTGGAGTTCGAGGGTGTCGACGGCGATGATGCCGCAGAACTCGCGGGTTGCCATTGCCTCATCCGGCGCGACTCGATAGACGAGTCGGTCTTCGAGGAGATGCCCGCAGCCTGGGAGGGTTGGGTGGTCATCGACCGCGAGGAAGGCGAAATCGGCGTCGTGGAGGGGCTCGTGGAGAACCCGGGTCAAGCGCTTCTCGAAGTCGGGCGTCCCGATGGCGGACGCGTCCTCGTCCCCGTTGTGGACGAGATCGTGCGCGATGTCGATGCCAAACGCCGCATCATCGGAGTCGAGTTGCCGCAAGGCTTGCTTGACCTGTAAACAAATGGGTCACAGCGCCCAGGCGCCGTCGAATCGTTACGTACAATGGGCTCAAAGCGTACGTGCCGTCTTGAGGTGCACTTGAGGTAGGAACACCATGATCATAGAGACCCTTTCGACATTTCCCCATATGTACGATTCCGTTATGGGCTCGTCCATGATGAAGATCGCGCAGGAGAAGGGCTACCTCGAGTTCTGCTCTTACGATTTGCGCGATTGGACGCATGACAGGCACCGGACCACCGACGATGACCCGTACGGCGGCGGCGCTGGGCTCGTCATGAAGTGCGAGCCTGTTTACGAGGCTTACCAGGCCATAACCGGCATAGACCTCGGGTATCACCCCGAGCTGACCGGCAACGAGCAGCCGTTGACGGGAAACGCCCCGAGCCATGTGGGCGGCCTGAAGCCGAAGACGGTGTTCCTCACGCCATGCGGCCGTCCCTTCGACGATAAGACGGCAAGCGAGCTTTCGCGCGAAGAGCGTCTGCTGTTCATCTGCGGACACTATGAGGGAATGGACGAGCGCGTCTACGAGCTGGCGGATTACGAGATCTCGCTTGGCGATTACGTGCTTACGAGCGGCGAGCTGGCGTCGATGGTCGTCATCGATGCCGTCGTGCGCAAAATCGAAGGCGTTTTGGGAGCTGAAGGAGGCGCCGAGCAGGAAAGCTTCGCCAACGGGTTGCTCGAGCATCCCCAGTACACGAGGCCGGCTGATTTCATGGGCCGAAGCGTCCCGGAGGTTCTGATGTCGGGAAACCACGCCGCAATCGACCGTTGGAAACGCGAGCAGAGCCTCGAGCGCACGGCGCGCCTCAGGCCGGAGTTGCTCGAAGTGGCGCAATTGAGCGAATCCGATTTGAAGTTTCTGAAAACTTTGCCCAAATAAAAGCAGTTAACCTGCAGAGCTGTATCATGTAAATTTGCGTTTAATAGCGCGTTTTGCCGGATTAGATGAGAAAGGCCGCGAGCAAGGAACAATGGATTCTGGGCAGCACGCAGCAAGGGAGCAATCGAGCGGACTCAGGACGTTCCTGAGCATCGTGCTCATGGTCGCCGTCGTGGCGATCATCACCGTGTGCCTTCGCCTGTTCGTCTTCGTTCCGTACGAGATTCCCTCGGGCTCGATGGAAGACACCATCATGACCGGCGACATGGTGTTTTCCGAGAAGGTCAGCTACTACTTCCGCGGACC
>CADAKR010000301.1 GCA_902788545.1 uncultured Coriobacteriaceae bacterium | reverse complement strand
CGCGAGTGCGGCCTCACCATGTACGCCGCCGACCTCTGGAGCGACCCGTCCGACAACATGCGCTTCTTCGAAGGGCTGGGGCTTACGAACCGCCAGGTCGTGCCGCTCAAGGCGGACGCCACCGCACTGCCCTTCGCCACTGAGTTCTTCGACGCCGTGGTGAGCGTCGACTCGTACAACTACTTCGGCCGCGACCCCGAGTACCTAGGAGCGCACCTGCTGCCGCTCGTCAAGCGCGGCGGCGAGCTGCTGCTCGCCATCCCCGGCATGGTGCGCGACTGCCACGATGACCTGCCCGCATGCCTGCTCGCGTCCTGGACGCCCGAGCAGCTGGACTACATGCACGACATGGACTGGTGGCGGACGAACATCGCCCAGACCGAGAGCGTCGACATCCTCGACATGCGCGAGATGGCCTGCACGCGCGAGGCGTGGGCCGATTGGATCGCTTGCGACAACGAGTACGCTGCGGGGGACCGCGCGGCCGTCGAAGCCGGTGCGCTCGACCATCTGAATACCATCGCTGTGAGGTTGAGGCGGCGATAGCGCCGACGCCCTAGCAGCAAGAGGACCTGCGGGCTGGAACCATGGATGCCCGGTCCGCAGGTCTGCCCAGAAAACGCCAGCTCAGAGACAACGTGACGGAGCGTGTCGCCTATGCGACGGCGCGGCCCTTTTCCACACCTAGGCTGGCGGCTACCTTCGAAGCATCAAAGCCATCGAGGGAAAGGAACGCCGATGAACAGCATCACGAGAAGAAACCTGGTTGCAGGCGTGGCATTGCTCGCCGCCTTTGTGCTCTTGACCGTGCTGGTCCAGCTCGTGGATGTGCGACCCGTAGGCCAGAACGGCACCAACGTGGGCTTCGCCACGTTCAACATCTGGTTCCACGGATTGACGGGCGTCCACATGCGAATCTACGCGATCACTGACTGGCTTGGACTCGTGCCCATCGCCATTTGCCTGGGATTCGCGGCCATGGGAGCTGTGCAGCTCGTCAGGAGAAGGAGCCTGCTAAAGGTCGATCCGGACATCCTGCTGCTGGGCGTCTATTACGTCGCGGTCATCTTCTTCTACCTGCTCTTCGAGGCGGTTCCGATCAACTACAGGCCGGTTCCCATAGACGGGGCGATGGAGGCGTCCTACCCGTCCTCGACGACGCTGCTGGTGCTGAGCGTTATGCCGACGCTGAAGTTCCAGATAGACAGAAGGGCTGGCAGCCCGGCTCTAAGGAAAGCAACAACCTTGTTCGTCGTCGCGTTCTCGGCGCTCATGGTCGCGGGCAGGCTGGTCTCCGGCGTGCATTGGGCGACGGACATCGTTGGATCGGTCCTGATCGCGGGCGCTTTGTTCATGCTGTACCACTGCGCCGTCAACGCATCCGATGCGGGGCGCGCATCAAGAATGGAGGGTTGATCATGGAGTTCAACGAGAAGCTGCAGGAGCTGAGAAAGGCGAGGTCGCTGACACAGGAGGAGCTGGCGGAGGCCGTCTTCGTGTCGAGGACTGCGGTGTCCAAGTGGGAGTCGGGCAGGGGCTACCCGAGCATCGACTCGTTCAAGGAGCTGTCGCGGTTCTTCCGCGTGTCGATAGACGAGCTCATCGGCCCCGACGAAATCGTTATCGCGGCCGAGGAAGACAAGAGATCCTTTGCCAGAAGGAACACCGCTCTGGTTTGCGGCTTGCTCGACGTGCTCGTAGCGTTGCTGCTGTTCATCCCGGCGTTCGGGAACGGGGCAGAAGCCCCTTCGGCGGTCTCGCTTCTGACCCTGTCCGGTGTCAGCCCGTGGGTGGAGGCCGCTTTCGCGGTTGTCGTCGGCGCAACGGTACTATGCGGGCTCTGCGAGGTTGCCACCGCCAATCTCGACAAACCGATTTTGAGCAGGCGTTTGCTCTTAGCGGGAACTGTGCTGTCGGTAATCTGCGTTGCGGTCTTCATCGCAACTCGGCAGCCGTATGCAGGAATCGTTTGTTTCGCCTTGCTGGTAACGAAGTCCCTCATGCTCTCGAAGCACGTCCGGTAAAGCCGCGCGCGGATACCGGCGATTGTAGCCCCAAGCGCCGTCTTGAAGCCGGTTCCAGGCTGATGCGTGCAGGGAGTGTTGACGTTTAATAGGAGTGGACATCTCCTTGCTGCAGCGACGCGGGTTGGGATTCCGTCTCGCCTTTTCTGGCATTGCGACGTACTGTTTTCTCGCGACATCTCGAGAATACAAAAACAGGCCCCGGAGGGCCTGTGAAGATTTGGTCGCGGGGGCCGGATTCGAACCGACGACCTTCGGGTTATGAGGGGCT
>CADAKR010000300.1 GCA_902788545.1 uncultured Coriobacteriaceae bacterium | reverse complement strand
GATATATTCTTAGCCGTGAGCTTTGTTGACTTTAGCGTTTCTGTTGATCTGTGGGCTTCTAACATTTCCCTTGCGTCTTTCTCGCGCATCCATGTTACAAGATGCAACAGAAACCTTGGGCATTACACGTGAAGAAATGTATGAGCAATTGCATTCGGGAAAAGCGAAATACTCGAGTATTTTCAACTATCCAACCGTCACTTGGGCCGATATGGGCGCTATTCACGAGCTTGTTGATCGGGTCGATTTCGCGAGCGCGATGCTGAAGTCGTTCTACCACCACATGCTTGACGCTCGGTATTCGAAGATCATCGAGGAGCCGTACCGCAGTCTGATGGGGCGATCATGAACAGTAGCGTGACATGCGGGGTTATTTGCATGGATGGGCCCTTCGGCGTCGTGTACCATGTGTGCGCCATTACGTATACGGTTTGGGAAGACGATTCTTTCGAGTACGCGTTCGAGCCGAATTACGCGGTTGTCGATTTGTTGGGCGCACCTGATTTCCAGGGTATTCCCGGGCTGGATTTGTCGCTTCGCAAGAGGCGCTACGTCCGGCACAACCGCGTTCCCGTGTTCGTGGAGGAGCGTTCGCCCGCACCGAACCGCGAGGACTTGTGGGCGCTGCTCGAAGAGCAGGGCATGGACCACTTGAACAGGCTGGAGTGGTTGATTCGGAGCGGCATGCGTTATGGGGGCGACAATCTTTACGTGCGCCGTTTTGATGAATCGGATATGGCTCGGACGGTGGACGAGGCGCGCGTAGTGGCGGATTCGCAGACCACCGAGCACGCCATGAAGGCGCTGTTGCAGGCGCTTGCGCGCGGAGACGCGTTGATGTTGCCCGATGGCGGCAAGGCAGAGCCGGCTGCCCGGAAGGCTCTGCATGAGACGCTGATTGCCCTACTGGGCAAGGGAGGGGAATACCGAAGACGCCAACGCGGCGAGCATGAGGTGGGGGAACGTGGCCGTCGTCGAATCGTTGTCGAGGACACGCGCTTTGACGAGGCGCTTCGCGATGTGAAGCACGGGAGGCTGACAGTTGACGAGGCCGCTGAGCGGCTCGGGATCAGCCGGTCGACTTTCTTCCGCCGTAAGCGCGAATGGGAGTCGTAAGCGACTGAATGTGCAGTCTGACCGCCATGCGCGAAGCGTGCGGTGCCAGTCAGGTCGCGTTGGAGGCCAGTCGCGCCGAATGTTTCCGCCTTTGTGCCAAGCGCCCCGGCCATTGCAACAAGGCCGTTTCTCGTTGTCGACTCGATTTCATGTCAGGATTTCGCCCTACTGCGATGGGATATGGGTGCTTTTCTCTCCCTAGTGCGATGGGCTGTTTGCGTTTACGCAGCTCACAGGCTTGTGGCTTTCCGCGCACTCGTAGCAGTAAGGCCGAAACCT
Organism: uncultured Coriobacteriaceae bacterium; assembly: GCA_902788545.1. GTDB lineage: Bacteria > Actinomycetota > Coriobacteriia > Coriobacteriales > Eggerthellaceae > UBA9715. Next base: position 904 of record CADAKR010000300.1, on the reverse strand, counting down.
GCCATGAAAAACCCGGATTGTCGAAAAAGCCGTCAACTGCTACGGGAAAAGACGCTTAGCGCGATCGCGTTCGCATTGGATGCGACGTACAACGACGTTGTTTGTCGCATCATCCTAGTGCCGTCTTGCATCATGCAACATACAACGACGTTGTACGTTGCATTTCTTAGTTTGCAACGATGGTTCGCCGCTTATTGGCTTCGGGAATGCAAAACGCGGCATAGAGCGGTACGCTTCGTATGCCGTTTTCAAAGCCGAAATTCTTCGCCGAGACGCGCATGAGGTAGGCGCACTGATATTTTTCCCTGAACGCTGCGAGGCTGCGAGACGTTACGTTCTTTCCCGATTTAACCTCGATGGGCACGACGCCAACGCCCGGTAGCTCGACGACGAATTCTACTTCGGCTTTGCTGCTCGTGCCCCAGAAAAATGGCGACATGCCACCCGCCACAAGCTGCTGCATCACGTAGTTCTCGGCCATGGCGCCACGCAGCCGTGCGGTTTTGCCTTTTTGCGGCAGGAAATCGGCGGGATCGGTGTCTTGCAGCGCGCCGAGTAGGCCGACATCCAGCAGGTACAGTTTGAACGCGCCCTCCTCCCTGAACGCGGGAAGGGGGTGGATGGCGTCGGTCACTCGCGGGCAGGCGGTCACGATGCCTGCGTCTTCTAGCCACGCGATGGCGGAAGCATACCGGTTCTTGCGCGCCGACTTCTCGATCGTCTGATACTGGAACTTGTGGTTTTCCTTCGCTAGCTGCTGCGGAACGGCATGCCACGTTGCGTGGATCTTCGCGCCGTCGATGGGTGCAGCGTATTTGGTCATGTCTGCGAGATATCCGTCGAGGATGGAGGTTTGGATGTTTCGCACGAATGCGTCTCCTGAAGGAGATGCGAGGTCGTATGG
>CADAKR010000299.1:1128-3431 GCA_902788545.1 uncultured Coriobacteriaceae bacterium | reverse complement strand
ATAATGTGAATCAGGTTATTAATGTTGTAGAAACAAAGCAGGGTAACTAAAATTCTATTGTTTGTTTAACAACGGCACGAAACGCCAGCATTGAAAACGAAGTCGAAAGGTCACCATATGGCTCGCATGTTTGGCACGGACGGCGTGAGGGGCGTCGCCAACACCGATCTCACCTGTCCACTCGCATTCCGCCTCGGTCAAGCGGCCGTCCGCTTCCAGGGCAAGCGCATCATCGTCGGCAAGGACACGCGCCTTTCGGGCGACATGCTCGAAGCGGCCGTATGCGCCGGCATCACCAGCATGGGCGGCACCGCGCTGCTCGCAAGCGTCATCCCCACCCCGGCCATCGCGCTTCTCGCCAACCAGCTCGAGTGCGACGGCGGCGTCATGATCAGCGCCAGCCACAACCCTCCCGAGTACAACGGCATCAAGCTGTTCGACGGCAAGGGCTTCAAGCTTCCCGACGAGGTCGAAGACCAGATTCAGGCCGCCATCGAATCCGGCACCATGGATGCCGACCGCCCGGCCGGCGACGCCGTGGGCACCATCGAGGAAGTCGCCGACGCCGTCGAGCGCTACGTTGGGCATGCAGTCGAATCCATCAAGAAGCAGGGCGTCGACTTCGCGGGCATGAAGATCGCGCTCGATTGCGGGCATGGCGCAAGCTGCGTCTCGAGCCCCGAAGCGCTTCGCCGCCTGGGCGCCGACGTCCACGTCCTGAACGAAACCTACAACGGGGTCGACATCAACGTGCAATGCGGCTCCACCAACCTCGACCCGCCCAAGGCGATCGTCGCAGAAATCGGCGCCGATCTGGGCATCGCGCACGACGGCGACGCCGACCGCGTCATGCTCGTCGACAGCCGCGGCAACGAAATCGACGGTGACATGATGGAAGCCGTGCTGGCGCTCGACATGAAGGAACGCGGCTGCCTGCCTGGCGACGTCGCGGTATCCACGGTCATGTGCAACCTCGGTTTCGTCAACCACATGAAGGCCCATGGCATCGAAGTGAAACAGACCAAGGTAGGCGACCGCTACGTACTCGAGAAGATGCGCGCCGAGGGATACGCCATCGGCGGCGAGCAAAGCGGTCACCTCATCCTGCTCGAGTACAATTCCACAGGCGACGGCCTCATGACCGCAGTCCAGACGATCGCCTCGATGCGCCGTTTGGGCCTGACCGCCGATCAGGCCGCCGAGCTGTACGTGCACTACCCGCAAGAGCTCATCAACGTGCGCGTATCCGACAAGGAAGCCGTCAACACCAACGACGCCATCCAGTCCGCCAAGAAGGCCGCAGAGGCGGCAATGGGCGAAACCGGCCGCGTGCTGCTGCGCCCGTCCGGCACCGAGCCCGTCGTGCGCGTCATGGTCGAAGCGGCGAGCGACGAGGACGCGAAGCGCCATTGTCGCGAGATCGCCGACGTCGTCATCGCGCAACTCGGCATCGACTAGTCACCTGAAGCCACCGGTAAAACACCGGTGGCTTTCTTCATGTAAGGGAAAACGATCAGAAGGAGAAACATGAAGGTCATCATCGACACCCCCGAAGGAATCGCCAAACAGGCAGGCGCCATCTACAAGGAGATCCTCGCCGCCAAGCCCGATGCCGTGCTCGGCTTCGCCACCGGCTCCACGCCGCTCGATCTGTACGCCGAGCTCATCCGCCTGTACAAGGCGGGCGAGATCAGCTTCAAGGACGTCACCACGTTCAACCTCGACGAATACGTCGGCCTCGAGCCCACGCATGACCAGAGCTATCGCTACTTCATGGACACGAACCTGTTCAACCACATCGACCTCGACCCTGCGCGCGTGCACATCCCCAGCGGCATCGACACCTCTGATGACGCGCTGGCCGGCTATGACCAGGCCATCGCTGAAGCCGGTGGCGTCGACATGCAGCTGCTCGGCATCGGTTGCAACGGCCACATCGGCTTCAACGAACCGGGCACCCCGCTCGAGAGCCTCACGCATGTGGTCGAGCTGACGCAGAACACCCGCGAAGTCAACGCGCGCTTCTTCGACAGCCTCGACGACGTGCCCACGCATGCCGCCACCATGGGCGTGAAGACGGTCATGAACGCCCGAAAGCTTTTGCTCATCGCACTGGGCGACGCGAAGGCCGACGCCATCAAGGCCACGGTCGAGGGCCCCGTCACCGCCGAGTGCCCGGCATCCGTCTTGCAGCTGCACCCCGACGCCATCGTGTTCTGCGACGAGGGCGCCGCTTCCAAGTTGTCGCTGTAAACGAAAATGCGCCGACGGGTCAGGCCCCGCTGGCGCATTCCACGCAAGGA
>CADAKR010000299.1:0-1092 GCA_902788545.1 uncultured Coriobacteriaceae bacterium | reverse complement strand
CGCACACCATCGCCGCACCGCTGCTCGAGAAGTTCGAGTACCCGTGGGAGGTTCTGGCGCATATCAAGGAATACATCCTGGAGCTCGGCCCCACGTTGCCGGCCGATGAGTTCGACAACCCGGCTGAAAACGTCTGGATTGCCAAGGACGCGAAGATCTTCGATAGCGCCTACATCGGCAGCCCGCTCATCATCGACCACGAAGCCGAAGTGCGTCAGTGCGCGTTCCTGCGCTGCCCGGCCATCGTGGGCAAGAACGCCGTGGTCGGCAATTCGACCGAGCTGAAGAACGTCATCCTGTTCGACAAGGTGCAGGTCCCGCACTACAACTACGTGGGCGACTCCATCCTCGGCTATTGCTCGCACACGGGTGCCGGCGCCATCACGTCGAACCTGAAAAGCGACAAGACGCTTGTCACGGTCAAGGACTTCGCAACCGGCGAGGCCATCGAGACCGGCATCAAGAAGTTCGGCGCCATGCTCGGCGACCATGTCGAGGTCGGCTGCAATTCGGTCATGAACCCCGGCACCGTGATCGGCCCGAACTCCAACGTCTATCCCCTGTCCCGTGTGCGCGGCTATGTGCCGGCAAACCACATCTTCAAGGACCCGGACAACGTCGTCGAGAAATACTAGCCGATTCCGAGGCTACGCCACATCGATTTCAAGCGGGCTTGCAGATGGCAGGCCCGCTTCTTTTCGCACGTCAGCCGACGTGGCGCGCGCGCCGCGGCCATCCAGCGCTTTCCAGGCTCGCATCCATGCCTTCAGCCGGGCGTCGCACGCTTCGAACGTGGCGTTCATCCACTCTTCCCCGAGCAAAAGGTAGCGCCCTCCCCTTTCGGGCGAAGCATTCGCGGCAACGATCTCGTCGGCACGGGCCACGGTGCGCACGACATCGTCTGGCAAAATGCTGTACGGACGATACTTGCCCGCCGCCTCGACCAGCTCGTCATCGACGCGCACACGCATCGACAATGCAAGCGAGCGCCCGAACACGTCGAAATCTGCCTGCTTGCATTCGCGCAGCTCGTCGCCTTTTGGCGCGTCCGGATCCGTCGCGAAAGACCGAAACCGCCCGTTGTACATGCGG
>CADAKR010000298.1 GCA_902788545.1 uncultured Coriobacteriaceae bacterium | reverse complement strand
CGCAGTTTTCCTCACCGAGTACGCTGGCGCCAGGCCTCAGTCCGCAGTTTTCCTCACCGAGTCCGCCGGCGCCAGGCCCGAGTCCGCACTTTGCCTCACTCGGTACGCAGGTTGCATCACTCAATACGCTGGCACTACGAGAAAATAGCATTCGAGGCTGCCTCTTATTAGATCATCTATTGATAAATGCCTGGTAGAATGCTCGTCGGCTAAGAGTGAATGCTTCCCATCGGAGTCAGCGGGACAGCCCGCGGCGTACTGAGTGAGGAAATCTGCGGACTCGCTGAGGAAAACTGCGGATTCGTGTCGGGTGCCGACGTACTCGCTGAGGAAAACCGCGGACTGAGTCCATCGTGCGGCTCAGCGTAACAAGTTATCGGGTATGAGCGCTCGCGGCTTGGGTACAATACCGCTACTGAGCGCGCGGGCACCCGCGAACTCGGACGTAACTTGACACTCGCATGGTGGCCCTGTGGCCCCGTTATCGAATGGGGGCGACTGGTTTCGACAGGGTAGTTCTGAGATGGGCAGCAGGCCGTGGTCTCCTCGCCACGTAAAACAGGGGTACCGTCAAATTGAATTGACGACAACGTTTATTCTTTTGAGCCTTCCATGGCTCTCGCCGCTTAATTTAAGCCTGGCGCGTCAATCCGGGGAGTGCTCCCGACCCCGGTGCGACGTCATCTAGGGAGACGCTCGTGCGCACGTGACTGGTATGGCGCACGCTAAGACCGAACCAGCTGGGACGCGCGATGCTTGTCGCTGGACAGCGCGCGTCCGAGATTGACCAGCGACTGAGCCTGGAGACACCTGTCAGGGGATTGCTTTGGACCGGAGTTCGATTCTCCGCGCCTCCACCATGTGTGCCCGCGGGCCGCGACCGGCATCACGCCAGGTCGTGGCCCGTTTTTTTGTGACGTCGTGCGAGACATATGAAACCGAATACGTCATTGGAAGGCACTTTTTTTCTCATTTGCTAAATATTGCTAAAACAGACAAAGCTTGCTAAATTTTGCTAAAAGGAATCTTATTGCCAGATTGGATCGATATGGCTAGACCAAATCCCTTTACCCCCAACTTTGGCAGCGAGCCTCTCGTTATGGCTGGCCGCGAGGAAATCATCGCGGGGATGGATCGAGCCTTCCGAAACGGGCCTGGCGACCCTCGCCTCACGTCAATTTTTATTGGCGCAAGGGGCGCCGGAAAGACCGCGCTTCTCAACGCCGTCCCCCATATAGCCGCGAACTATGGGTGGGTGTGTGCCAGCGCGACAGCGCTTCCTGGTATGCAGGAGGATCTCTTCCAAAGGGCACGGTCGCAAGCGTCGGAATTTCTCGAGCCCACCAGAAGTTCTCGGCTAACCGGTGTCAGCATAGGCGGGGCGCTTGGTCTCGAATGGGAGAACCGGGACCAAGGCCTGGGGAACTGGCGCACCAAAATGTACGGCATCCTCGATGTCCTCGAAGAACACGGGTCAGGCCTCTTGTTCACCGTGGACGAGGTAACGTCATCCATTGATGAAATGATTCTATTCGCGGCTACCTTTCAGCATTTCGTTCGCGAGAACAGACGGGTCGCCCTTCTCATGGCAGGACTTCCCAACAATATTTCCAGCCTGCTCTCAAACAAGTCCGCGTCGTTCCTGAGGCGATCTAAGCAATACCGCCTGAAACGAATATCGGACGCCGACATAGCTCGAGCTATGCTGCAAACGGTGAATGACGGCGGCAGGAGCATCGACTGCGATGCGTTGAACGCTGCCGTTGCGGCATCCGGCGGATTCCCATACATGATGCAGCTCGTCGGCTTCAACATGTGGGAAGCCCACCCGAACGCCGACGCGATTGTCATCGATGATGTCGAGGAAGGCATCGCAATGGCCGCTCAAGACATGCGAAGCGGGGTCTTTGCGAGCACGCTCACAGACCTTTCCGAAGGCGACATTGCCTTTTTACGAGCGATGCTGCCAGACGAGAAGGTAAGCCTTATGAAGGAGATAACGAACCGGATGGGGGTCACGTCAAGCTATGCCTCCCAGTACCGGCTGCGCCTCATTGATCAGGGCGTCATCGGGGAACGCGGCAGAGGGCGGGTCGCTTTCGAAATACCGGGTTTCTCAGATTACCTGCGTGAGGTATTGCTTTAGCATGTACGTAAAAGGCGGCGCACAGAGGGCATTCCTCCATACGCCGCATTTCCTCGATGAAAAGATGCGAGGCGATCGACTCGTTAGTCCTCGACCAGCTCGAACATGTCGGGGCCGACGCCGCAGACGGGGCAGACAAAGTCCTCGGGCAGCTCGGGCGTATCGACGGTGACCTCATACC
>CADAKR010000297.1 GCA_902788545.1 uncultured Coriobacteriaceae bacterium | reverse complement strand
CACACCGACAGCGCCATGCGGATGACGTTGAGCATCTCGCCGGCGTCGTAATTGGCAAACGAGAAGCCGTTGCCCTCGCCGGTGTACTCGTTGTACGGGACGACCGTGTCCTTCAGGCCGCCCGTCTCGCGCACGATCGGCAGCGTGCCGTAGCGCATCGAGATCATCTGCGAAATGCCGCAGGGCTCGAACAGCGACGGCATGAGGAACAAGTCGCTGCCTGCGTAGATGCGATGCGAAAGCTCGGCGTTGTAGCCGATGTAGGAGCACAGGCGCCCCTTGTGGCGTGCCTCGGCGCCGCGCAGCGAGTTCTCGTATTCGGGATAGCCCGCGCCCAGGATGACGACGCGCACGTCCTCGGCCATGAGCTCGTCGATGACGAAGTTGACCAGATCGACGCCCTTTTGCGGCGTCAGGCGTCCGACCATGCTTATGACGGCAGTGTCCTTGCCGGCAGGCTCGAGCCCCAAATCGTAGAGCAGTGAGTCGCGCACGACGGCTTTGTTCGCGGTGTCTTTCGCGGAATAGTTAGCGGAAAGCGCCTCGTCGGTTTCCGGGTTCCAGATATCGACGTCGATGCCGTTCAGGATGCCAACCAAATCATCGCCGCGCGACCGGAGGACGCCATCGAGGCTCTCACCTGCAATCGGCGTGCAAATCTCGCGAGCGTAGGTGGGGCTGACCGTCGTGACCTTGTCGGCGAACACGATGCCGGCCTTGAGCATGTTGTCGCAGCCGTAATGCTCGATGAATTCCGGCGTTGCCAGAGAGTCGTCGATGCGCAGAAGGTCCCGGTCGAACTCGTGGCTGAACTGCCCTTGGAAATGCAGGTTGTGGATGGTCAGCACCGTGCGCAGCTTCTCCTGCATGCCGCCGTGGTACTGGGTCTTCGCCAGAAGCGGCATCATGGCCGTGTGCCAGTCGTTGCAATGCAGGATGTCGACCTCGAAGTCGAGCTGGGGCAATGAATCCATGACGGCGCGCGTGAAGAACGCATACTGCTCGCCTTCGAATTCACCGCCGCAATACACCGGCCCGCCGAAGTAGAACTCGTTGTCGATGAAATAGTACGTGACTCCGTCGATCGCGAGCTTCTCGAGGCCGACGTATTGCGAGCGCCAACCCAGACTCGCCTCGAAATCGCACAGGTGCTCGGTGAACGCAGCATAGCGGTCTTTGATCTGGCGATGGAACGGCATGATGATGCGAGCGTCGATGCCGAGCTTTCCAAGGTATTTCGGAAGCGCGCCGACGACATCGGCCAAGCCCCCGATTTTCACGAGCGGAGCGCATTCCACGGCTGTGATCAAAACGTTGGGAAGAGCCTTCTGCTTTTGAGCCATACTCTGCCTTTCGTGTTTCAATGGCACTGCAAACCCACATGAGAGGGGCGCTCATCGAGCGCCCCGCTGGGATTGTTTTCTATGGATGAATTATCGCACGTTTCACCCGACTTTAAGGCCCTTGCGCACAACCTTCAACATATCAGGCGTGCCGATGAGACGGGCTCCGTCGGCCACTTCCACATCCTTGTCGATTATGGCGTTGCGCAGGTAAGCGCCTTTCCCGATATGGGAATCCTGCATGATGACGCAATCTTGGACGTCTGCGCCTTCGTCGATGAAGACGCCGCGGAACGCTATGCTTCCCGCAACACGGCCGCGGACCACGCAACCGTTGCCGAACACGCTGTTTTCGACCTCGCAGCCACGCGCGTAACGCACCGGGGGCGCATCGGCCACGCGCGTGTACACGGGCCCGTGCGCATAGAACAAATCGTCGCGCACGTCGGGATCGAGCATGTCGCGCATCATGTCGAAATACGACTTGACCGTCGTGATGCGCGCCGCGTATCCGGTGTGCTCGAGCGCCATCACCTTGCAATCGGGCAATGCGGGCTCGATGATGTCGGTGACGAAGTTGTAACGGCCCTGCGCGCAGGCATCCTCGACGAGCCGCACCAGCAGGTCCTTTTCCATGATGCAGGCGCCCAGGTTGCAGCATCCGCTGCTAGATTCGGCTGGCCCGAAATCGGCGCCGACCACACGCCCGTCCTTTATGACGAGGTTTCCCAGGTCGTTTGACCCGTCTTCGGCTTGCCGCAGCTCACGTGAGTACAGCACGGTGACATCGGCGCCGGTTTCGAGATGATGGGCGAGCATGCGATTGTAGTCCTCGCGATACACCATGTCCGAGGCGAGCAGCAGGCAGTACTTGGCCCGCTGGTTGTCGATGTAGTAGCGCTTTGCGAAGAGCGCGTCGCCGAAGCTCTGGTACAGGCCAGTGCCCAACCCCTGGTCGAATGGCGTTAGCAGCGCGACGCCGCCGC
>CADAKR010000296.1 GCA_902788545.1 uncultured Coriobacteriaceae bacterium | reverse complement strand
GGCCACGACTACACGTGGGCAACGGTCATCGGCGGCTTGATCCTCGCCGTGCTCGTCGCTCTCATCGTCATCGGCGGTCTGCGCCGTATCGCCGCTGTCGCCGAGAAGGTCATTCCCGTCATGGTCGTCATCTACGTGGCCATGGGCCTGATCGTCATCATCTTCAACATCACCGCGCTGCCCGACGCCTTCGTGCAGATTTTCGAAGGCGCGTTCGGCTTGCGCGCCGCCGCCGGCGGTGCCCTCGGCGCGATGATCATCGCCATGCAGAAGGGCATCGCGCGCGGCATCTTCTCGAACGAGGCGGGCCTGGGTTCCGCTCCCATCGCCGCCGCTGCCGCTCAGACGAAAGAGCCCGTTCGCCAGGGCCTCGTGTCCATGACCGGCACGTTCCTGGACACCATCATCGTGTGCTCGATGACCGGCTTGGCCCTCGTCATGACGGGTGCCGGCAACTCGGGCCTCGAAGGCGCTCAGGTCACCATGTACGCGTTCGCCGAAGGCTTGCCGTTCCTTCCCGCGGCTATCACGAACTTCCTCGTCATGCTTTGCATGGCGCTGTTCGGCTTCACGACGATCCTCGGCTGGGATTACTATTCCGAGCGCTGCCTCGAGTACCTGACGAACGGCAACATGAAAGCCGTCAAGGTGTACCGCTGGCTCTACATTATCGCCGTGTTCGTCGGCCCGTACATGACGGTTGCCGCCGTGTGGACCATCGCCGACATCTTCAACGGGCTCATGGCCATCCCCAACATGATCGCCCTGCTCGCACTTTCGGGCGTGGTTGCCAAGGAGACCAAGGACTTCCTGAAGCGCCTGGGAGAAAACGGCGGCCACGAGGAGGGCATGGTTCCCTACGTGAACGATCCCGCCACGTGGAAGAGCGGTTCTCCCGAATAGCAGTCCTGCCACGGTGTTGCATCTGGAAGCGCGTCGGATTGCCCCGGCGCGCTTCTCGTTTCACGAGGTAGATTGAAACTTCATGAAAAATGATGTCGATTTGGGTAGAATAGTATCCCCGTGGAAATCCAACTGAAGGGCGCATGATGGATCTCAGCTTGTTTGCGATACTCGGCCAGGTGGCCGCGTATCCTTCGTTAGCTGTCATCATCATATTATCCCTGTTCGTAACCATTATCTCCGGCGCAACCGATGCCCCCAACGCCATTGCGACTGCCGTGTCGACTCGTTGCCTCACGCCTAGTCAGGCGCTTGTGCTTTGCGCGATATTCAATTTCATAGGGCTTGTGGGCATGACCTACATTTCCACTGCCGTTGCCCACACCATGTTCAACATGGTCGATTTTTCGGGTGACACCCATCAAGCGCTCATGGCATTAATGGCGGCGATGATAGGCGCCATTTTCTGGGGCATATTCTGCTGGTGGCGAGGCATTCCCGCTTCTAAGTCGCATTCGCTCATCGCGGGCATCACCGGTGGCGCCATTGCCATGAACGGACTGGGCGGTGTCGTCATCGGCGAATGGATGAAGGTCATCTACGGCATGTTGTTCTCGCTGTTCGCCGGCTTCGTGCTTGGTTGGCTGTCCGTGCGGTTCGTCGAATGGGCTTTCCGCAACATGCCGCGTCGTGCCACGAGCAAGGTGTTCGTGGTGACGCAGGACATCCTCGCGGCGCTCTTGTCGTTTCTGCATGGCGCTCAGGACGGTCAGAAGTTCATGTCGATCGCCATCTTGGGAATCGCGCTGTCATTCGGGATGGAGTCTGCCGATCAAGCGGGATTTCCGTTTTGGCTGATGGTCACCTGCTCGCTGGCCATTTCGCTCGGCACGTTCCTCGGCGGCAAGCGTATCATCAAGTCGGTTGCCATGGATATGGTGAAGCTCGAGAAGTATCAGGGCGTGGCCGCATCCACCAGCACCGTCATCACGCTTTTCGTGTCGAGCATCACCGGCATGCCGGTTTCGACTTCGCATTGCTCCACTGCGGCCATCATGGGCGTGGGGGCTTCTAAGAACATCCGGCATGTCAATTGGGAGATTGCTAAAAACATGGTGGTGGCTTGGGTGCTCACGTTCCCGTGCTGCGGGCTCATCGGCTTTGTTCTTGCCAAGGTCTTCATGCTGTTCTAAATCGCCACCTACTTGCGACGGATTAGCGTAGAGCGGCGCTGTACGTCGCAATGCCTTCTTCGGTGCTTGTCCGCCCGGCCCGGTGGGAGGCCCCGCCCAGCCCAGGCTCGCTCCTTTCCCGTTTTAAACCGCGCTAGGTGAATCGGAGCTTATGAGGCCACCCTTCACCACTTATTGCATCCAACAGACCTCATACTAAACATCCGATTCCTTGTGGGCGCGGTTTAAAACGGGCGC
>CADAKR010000295.1 GCA_902788545.1 uncultured Coriobacteriaceae bacterium | reverse complement strand
TACATGTACACGAAGGCTCTCTCGGTCGATCCCACCGCGCGAATCGCCGATGAGCACCTTGCTCCGCTCAACATCGAGTGGATCGGCGTGTCGTCGCATCAATTCGCGACTCATGCGGGGTTTCTGTACTTCGTCAACCACGAAGGAGCAGTGCCGGATCCGCCCGCCAACGCCAAGAACGCGTTCGGCTGCATCGTCCCCGAATCGATTGCCGACAAGTGTGACGGCATACCGCGCATCATCGTGTCGGATGATTGCGATTTCGACGCGCTGTTCACCCACCTCGTGAACGAGATGGAACGCGTCCGCAACTGGCACGAGGTCGTGAACAACCTGCTGGTGACCGACGCCTCGTACCAAGAGCTGGTCGAGGCCACTGCCGACCTCGTGCCCCGCCCCATGTACATCGCCGACGCCAGCTGGCGCATGATCTCGCATGTCGACTTCGAGATGAACGAGATCAGCGCAACCTGGCACTACCAAATCCTGCACGACGGGCTGTACCCCCACCACATCGTCGAGGCGCTCAACCGCACAGGCGATTACTACCGCATCTCGAACCTCCAACATGCCTCGCTGATCGATTCCGAGGTGTACACGATCCGCATCCTCGCCAAGCCGATTCACCACCTTGGAAAACTCGTCGGCTACTACTTCATGATCGACACATGGGGCGACCTCGGGTACTGCGAGGTCGAAATCGCCGAGGAGTTCGGCAACATGCTGGCGCCGTTCATGTCCGCACGAGACGCCAAGATCGGCTACATGTCCGGCTTCCAAGACAACTTCATCTTCCATGTCCTCGACGGCGTGCTCACCAACAAGCATGACATCTCGCAGCGCCTCGTCGCCGAAACCCATTGGAAGGTCGATTCCGACTTCAGGCTCGTCACCGTGCGCTTCTCGCCGAGCGAGTTCCACAACCACCTCTTGCACATGCGCACGCTCGGCATGCTCATGGGCAATTTCGATAGCCACGCATACTCGTACAGGGACACCGCGATCGCCATATTCCACGAAGCCGAGAAGGACCGCAGCGATTTCGCAGCCCACCTTGAAAAATGCGTTTCAGAATTGAAGCGGCTCATGGTGGTCAGCAGCCGTTTCAGCGACTTCTCCCAGCTGAAGACGTATTACGACCAGAACGTGTACGTCATCAAGCGAGCCGAGCTCCGCGAGGAGATGGAGCCCCGCCTCATATCATGCGATGCCGAATTCCGCCATTTGCTGGCAGACTGCTGCAAGAACTCCCTCCCCAACTGCTACGGGGCAGACGTCCTGTACGCGTATGACAAAGAGCACGGGACGAACTACTGCGAGACACTGCTCACTTACCTGGTTCTGGAACGCAACGCAGTCGCAACGGCAGAGCACATGTTCCTGCATCGGAACACGCTGCGCAACCGATTGAACAAGATAGACGAGATACTTGGCACCAACTTCGACGATACCGACGAGCGCATGCACCTGATCATAGGACTCAACACGCTGCTCAACGCGACAAGCGGCCCGAATCGTATGATCCTTGCCGGAGATAGCTACTAAGCGCGTCGGGATAGGAAATTGGCAGAAGATGCGCAATGAAAAAACCGCCTGGCGTTTGCCAGGCGGTTTTCATTCACTCTGTAAGCAGGTTGCTTACTTGTAGAACTCGGCGATGCGCTCGGCGGCGGCACCAGCGTCCGGCGTGTAGGCGTCGGCACCGATCTGATCGGCGAATTCCTGGGTGACGGGAGCGCCACCGACCATGATCTTGACGTTGTCGCGCAGACCGGCGTCCTCGATGGCCTTGATGGTCTCTTCCAGAGCGGGCATTGTGGTGGTCAGCAGAGCGGACAGGCACACGACCTTGCACTCCGGGTGATCCTTGATGTACTCGACGAAGGTCTCGGGCGGAACGTCAACGCCCAGGTCGTCGATCTCGACGCCCTTGCCCTCGATCATCATGCGGACGAGGTTCTTGCCGATGTCATGCATGTCGCCCTTGACGGTGCCGATGACGGCATGGCCCAGCGGCTCGGCGCCACCAGCGGCCATCGCGGGCTTCAGGACATCGGTGCCGGCGGACATGGCACGGGCAGCAACGAGCATCTCGGGGACGAAGCACTCGCCCTTCGAGAAACGGTCGCCGATGACGCCCATGGCGTCGATCATCGCGTCGAGGATCTCTTGAGGATCGATGCCCTCATCCAGAGCCTGCTGCACGAGCGGACCGGTCTCCTTGCGCTTACCCTTCATTGTTTTCTCGCGAAGATCGTCAAGAACTGCCATGATGCTCCCCTTTCATTTGGTTTATCAACGCATCCGTTGTTTTACATTGGTCATAAAATATCTTT